>JAGNPA010000036.1 GCA_017989885.1 Aquabacterium sp. | reverse complement strand
ACGGGTCTATCCGGCCACCGCCGAGGTGACCCTGGTCACCGACAAGGATGCGGCCGTGCCCGTGGTCAATGTGCGCACCCAGCATCGCGGCGTGGCCTACGGCCTCCCTCAAACCACCGGCATGGAGTTGCGCTTCATGGCGGGCAACGCCGACGTGCAAGCCGGCGACGAGTTGCAGACCTCCGGGCTCGATGGCATCTATCCGGCCGGCGTACCGGTGGCCAAGGTGGTGCGCGTGGAGCGGCGGGCCGACTCGGCCTTTGCCCGCATCGTGCTGCAACCGCTGGCCCAACCCGACAGTTCCCGACATGTGTTGCTCCTGCAGCCCATGTCGGCGCGCCTGCCGCCGCGGCCTGAGGCCACCGACGCCGATGCCGCCGCCGAGGCGGTCAGTGTCTCCAGGAGTCAGCCATGATGCCGCGTGGCAGCACCTTGCTGCTTCCGGTCAACCCGGTCTTCATCTGGTTCTCGCTGCTGGTGGCCTTCTTGCTCAACCTCTTGCCCTGGGGGCGCTGGGCGGGCATGCCCGACCTGCTGGCGGTGGCCTTGGTGTTCTGGAACGTGCACCAGCCCCGTCGCGTGGGCGTAGGCGCGGCCTTCGTGTTCGGTTTGTTCATGGACGTGCACCAGGGCGCCTTGCTCGGTCAGCACGCGCTGGCCTACACCCTGCTGAGCTTTTTTGCGATCACGGTGCACCGCCGTTTGCTGTGGTTCACGGTGCCCTCGCAGGCCGCGCAGATCCTGCCGCTGTTTGCGGCCGCGCACGCCGTGTCCCTGCTGGTGCGCCTGATGGCCGGGGCGGCCTTCCCCGGCTGGACCTTGTTCATCGCACCGGTGCTGGAGTCGGCCTTGTGGCCCTTGGCGTCCATCGTGCTGCTGGCCCCCCAGCGCCGCGCGCCCGACCGTGACAAGAACCGTCCGCTGTGACCGGTCTGGCCCGAGCTGAGCGCGCATGACCGAACTCAAGAACATCGATGCCGAGCTGAGTCTGTTCCGCAGTCGTCTGTGGGCGGCGGCGGCGTTCGTGCTGTGTTGTTTCGGGCTGCTGGTGTTCCGCCTCACGGTGCTGCAGATCGATCGCCACGACGACCTGGCCAGCCGCGCCGAGAGCAACCGCATCGCGGTGGTGCCGGTGGTGCCCAACCGGGGCTTGATCGTCGACCGCAACGGGGTGGTGCTGGCCAACAACTACTCGGCCTACACGCTCGAAATCACGCCCTCGCAGGTGGACGACGTCGAGGCCACCATCGATGCCCTGGCCGAGATCGTCGAGATCCAGCCGCGCGATCGGCGCCGCTTCAAGCGCCTGCGTGAGGAGTCCAAGCGCTTCGAGTCCATCCCGATCCGCACCCGCCTGAGCGACGAGGAGGTCGC
This sequence comes from Aquabacterium sp., assembly GCA_017989885.1. Taxonomy (GTDB): domain Bacteria; phylum Pseudomonadota; class Gammaproteobacteria; order Burkholderiales; family Burkholderiaceae_C; genus Aquabacterium. Next base: position 9,086 of record JAGNPA010000036.1, on the reverse strand, counting down.
CCGTTTTACCGCCCAGCGTTTCCGCTTCCCCGGGGTCGACATCCAGGCGCGCCTGTTCCGCCACTACCCTTATGGCGAGCTGGCCAGCCATGCGCTGGGCTACATCGGGCGCATCAACCAGCGCGAAGCCGAGGCCATGCTCGACTGGCCCGACGAAGAGCAGGCCAACTACCGTGGCACCGAGCGCATCGGCAAGCTGGGCATCGAGCAAAGTTACGAACGTGAGCTGCACGGCATCACCGGGTTTGAAGAGGTGGAAACCAGTGCCGGTGGCCGGGCCGTGCGGCTGCTGCGCTCGCATCCGGCCACGCCGGGCAACACCGTGCACCTGGCCATCGACATCAAGCTGCAAGGCCTGATCGAGCGCCTGTTCGGCACCCGCCGTGGCGCCCTGGTGGCGATCGATCCGCGCAACGGCGAGGTGCTGGCGTTCGTCTCCAAGCCCACGTTCGATCCCAATCTGTTCGTCGACGGCATCGATGCCGAGAGCTGGAAGGCGCTCAACGAGTCGCCCGACAAGCCGCTGCTGAACCGGGCCTTGCGCGGCACCTACCCGCCGGGATCGACCTACAAGCCTTTCATGGCGCTGGCGGCGCTGCACACCGGCAAGCGCGCGGCCAGCACGGTGATCATGGACAACGGCGTGTTCGTGTTCGGCGGCAACCGCTTCCGCAGTCCGGCCGGCGAGAAGGGCGGGCCGATGAACATGCGCCGCGCCATCGTCGAATCCAGCAACGTCTATTTCTATTCGCTGGCCAACGAAATGGGCGTCGACCTGATCCACCAGGAGATGTCGGCCCTGGGTTTTGGCCGGCACACCGGGATCGACCTGCAGGGGGAGGTCTCCGGCATCCTGCCCTCGACCGAATGGAAGCGCAAAGCCTACCGGCGCCCGGAGCAAAAGCGTTGGTACGCCGGCGAGACCATCTCCCTGGGCATTGGTCAGGGCTACAACACCTTCACCATGCTGCAGGTGGCGTCGGCCCTCGCCACCGTGGTGAGCGACGGGCAGCGCTTCGAGCCGCGCCTGGCGCGCCAGATCGAGAACGTGGTGACCCGCGAGCGCCGTGTGCCCGAGCGGGTGCCACAGACGTCCCTGGACTTTCAGCCCGAGCACACGGCCTTGATCCGTGAGGCCATGTACGGGGTGACCCAGGAAGGCACGTCGACCCGGGTGTTCGCGGGCGCGGGCTACACCAGCGGGGGCAAGACGGGGACGGCGCAGGCGGTGGGTTTGCGCCAGAACGAAAAGTACGTGGCCTCGCGGGTGGAAGAGTACCGCCGCGATCACTCGCTCTACGAAGCCTTCGCACCCGTGGAGAACCCGCGCGTGGCGCTGGCCATCATCGTGGAGAACGCCGGCTTTGGTTCGGCAGCGGCGGCGCCCATTGCCCGCCGGGTGCTCGACTACCTGCTGCAAGGCATCTACCCGAGTGAGGAGGACATCCTCGCGGTGCAGCAAGGGCGTGCTGCCGCGCCGATCGGGGTGCCACGTCTGGCCGCCGAAGTGCCTTTGCCGCCGCGACGCAATGCCTTTGACGTCGAGGACGAGGTCGCCCTGCCGACGGCGGCCGCCTCGACGGTGGGGGCCGCGGCGGTGCCTGTGCGCGCGTCGGCGCCGCTGGCCCCCCCTTTGGCGCCTTCTCAACCTGAGCCCCCGCCCTCGGCGCCCGCGCCTTCGGGCGCAGCGATCGTGGCGCCTGCTGCTTCACGGGAGCAACCATGAACGTCGCCTTCGCCAGACCCTCGTGGTGGCAGCGCCTGGCGCCCATCTTCCAGGGCTTCGATCTGCCCTTCGTGGGCATCATCGTGTTCATGTGCCTGCTGGGCCTGGTCAACATGTATTCGGTGGGCTTTGACCACGGCACCCGCTTCATCGAGCACGGACGCAACATGATGCTGGGCGCCATGATCCTGTTCGTGGTCGCGCAGGTGCCGCCCCAGCGCCTGATGGCCCTGGCCGTGCCGCTCTACACCGTGGGCGTGGTGCTGCTGGTGGCCACCGCGCTGTTTGGCATCACCAAGAAAGGCGCCACACGCTGGCTCAACATCGGCATCGTCATCCAACCCTCGGAGCTGATCAAGATCGCCACCCCGCTGATGCTGGCCTGGTGGTTCCAGCGCCGTGAAGGGCAGTTGCGCGGGCTCGATTACGCGGCGGCGGGCGGGCTGTTGCTGCTCCCGGTGGGCCTGGTGCTCAAGCAGCCTGATCTGGGCACCTCCTTGCTGGTGCTCTCGGGCGGGCTGTACGTCATCTTCTTTGCGGGGCTGAGCTGGCGCCTGATCCTGCCGGTGCTGATCGCCGGCGTGGTGGGCATCAGCCTGATCGTGGGCTTTCAGGACACGCTGTGCGAGGGTGACAAGGACTGGGTGGTGTTGCACGGCTATCAGAAGCAGCGCGTGTGCACCCTGCTGAATCCGACCGCCGACCCGCTGGGCAAGGGCTTTCACATCATCCAGGGCATGATCGCCATTGGCTCGGGCGGCATCACCGGCAAGGGCTTCATGCAGGGCACGCAGACCCACCTGGAGTTCATCCCCGAGCGCACCACCGACTTCGCCTTTGCCGGCTACGCCGAAGAACACGGCCTGATCGGCGCCCTGGTGCTGATGGCAGGCTTCCTGGCCTTGATCTTCCGCGGGCTCTACATCGCCTCGCAGGCGCCCACCCTGTTTTCGCGCCTGCTGGCCGGCAGCCTGGCGCTGAGCTTTTTCACCTACGCCTTCGTCAACCTGGGCATGGTCAGCGGCATCTTGCCGGTGGTGGGCGTGCCCTTGCCCTTCATCAGCTATGGCGGCACGGCCATGGTCACGCTGGGGCTGGCGCTGGGCCTGCTGTTGTCCATCTCGCGCAGCCGCGGCCTGATGCAACGCTGAGTCGGCGCTGCGGCATCGCTGATGCATCGCAAGTAGGGGCAGGGCGCGCGGCGTTAACATCACGGTCATGAACACGCCCACGTCTGCTTCGCCCATCCGCCACGACGGCCTGGACCGTCTGATCATGTCGTTTGACACGGCCTTGCGCACGGTGTTTGCCGAGCATCAGGCGGCGCGCCCCTGTCCGCAGGCGGCGCAGCCCGATGGCGAGATGAGCGCCGAAGACAAACGACAGTCGGCCGCCCTGATGCGCGTGAACCATGTGGGCGAGGTCTGCGCGCAGGCCCTTTACGCCTCGCAGGCCTGGGGCACCAACGACCCGGTGCTCAAAGCCCAGTTCGACGAAGCCGCCCGCGAAGAGACCGACCACCTGGCCTGGACCGAGCAGCGCCTCAAGCAGTTGGGCAGCCGCACCAGCTTGCTCAACCCGCTGTGGTACGCCGGCGCGTTTGGCATCGGCCTGCTGGCCGCCAAGGCCGGCGACAAGATCAGTCTGGGCTTCGTGGTCGAAACCGAGCGCCAGGTGGAGCACCACCTCAACAGCCACATGGACCGTCTGCCCGCAGGCGACCAGTCCTCTCGCGCCATCGTGGCGCAGATGCGCGACGACGAGGTGCAGCATGCCGATGCCGCCGAACGCGCCGGCGGCGTGCCCTTGCCCAAGCCGGTCCAAGGCTTGATGCGCCTGGCCGCCAAGGTCATGACCACGGTGTCGCACCGGATCTGACCTCGGACGGGGCACCCTCGACTCAAGCCGCGACGATCTCGAAACTGGTCGTGATCTCGGCGGTCTTGCCGATCATGATCGAGGCCGAGCAGTACTTTTCGTGTGACATCTGGATGGCGCGGGCCACGGCGGTGTCCGTCAGGTTCACGCCCGTCACCACAAAGTGCATGTTGATCTTCGTGAACACCTTGGGATCGGTGTCGGCGCGGTCGGCGGTGAGCTTGACCTGGCAGCCGCGCACATCGTGGCGGCCACGCTTGAGGATCAGCACCACGTCATAGGCCGTGCAGCCGCCCGTGCCGGCCAGCACGGTTTCCATCGGGCGCGGCGCCAGATTGCGGCCACCGCCGTCGGGGGCGCCGTCCATGTTGATGATGTGGCCGCTGCCGGTTTCCGCCATGAAGGCCATGCCGGAGGCCGGTTGCCAGTTGATCGTGCATTCCATTGAAAACAGTCCTTTGCGATGCAGCTCCGGGGACACCGTGCTGCGTTCTGAAACACTATTGCGTGACTATGTCACACCAGATACAATCAGTCACAGCAGCGTGGAACTTTTCGAAACGAGAGGCCTCACACCACTGCTAGTTTCTTTTGTCTCTCCACTTTACCGTTCAAACGGATTCCGAACCCGAGATTGCGATCTCGGGTTTTTTTTCGCCGGGTCTTTTCAGTCACAGCCACTCGGATTTGGTGTCAGTGAGTGCTCACTGTTGATCTGCGGCCCTGGCAGCGGCCTGTGAGGCCTTGGCCTTGGCCGCCATTTCCTCGCGCAGCCGCTTGAGTTTCTCGCGCGGGTCTTCCTTCGGGCCGCCGCCTTCGTCCAGTTTCATCTCGGCAATGAAGCGGCTGGGCGTGGCCTGCACGTACTCGCGTCCCTTCTTGCGGCGTTTGAGCACGCTCACGCCCAGGGTCAGGCGCGCGCGGGTGATGCCCACATACATCAGGCGGCGCTCTTCCTCCACCTGCTGCGGCGTGATGTCGCCTTCCTCGCGCGAGAAGGGCAGGGAGCCTTCGTTGACCCCGGCCAGCACCACATGCGGCCACTCCAGCCCCTTCGAGGCGTGCAGGGTCGACAGCGTCACCACATTCTGGTCGGCGTTGCGCTCGGCCAGGCTGGTGATCAGCGAGATCAGCTGGGCGATCTCCAGCACGCTCTTTTTCTCCGACTCGACCGACATCCCGCCGTCGTTCTCGATCTGCCCGCCGCAGCGCTTGGCCACCCAGTCGATGAAATCGAGCACATTGGTCCAGCGCGCGGCAGCCACCTTCTCGTTTTCTTCGTTGTCGTAGAGGTGCTGCTCGTAGCCGATGTCCTTGAGCCACTCCAGCAGCAGCACCTTGGCCTCTTCGCCACCGTAGGCGTGGCGGGCGCGGTACTCCAGGTCGTTCACGTAGCGGCCAAACTCGTGCAGGCCGTCGAGCGCGCGCTTGTTGAGCGCCGCGTGCAGCGAGTCCGAGAACAGGGCTTCGAACAGGCTGACCTTCCACTTGCCAGCGAACTCGCCCAAGGCGCCCAGCGTCTGGTGGCCGATGCCGCGTTTGGGGGTCGTCACCGCACGCAGAAACGCCGGATCGTCGTCGTTGTTGAGCAGCAGGCGCAGCCAGGCGCACAGGTCCTTGATCTCGGACTTGTCGAAAAAGCTCTGGCCGCCCGAGACCTTGTAGGGGATGTTGGCCTTGCGCAGCGCCTGCTCAAAGGGGCGGGACTGGTGGTTGGCGCGGTAGAGGATGGCGAAATTCGACCAGTCGGTCTTGCTCGGGTCACCCGGGTGACGCTCCAGCAGGCCACTGCGCAGCAACTGGAAGTGCGCCACGGCGCGCTCGGCCTCGTGCTCCTCGTTGTCGCACACCATCAGCTTGACGGGCTCGCCCTCGCCCAGGTCCGACCACAGCGTCTTTTGAAACAGCTTGGGGTTGGTGGCGATGACGTGGTTGGCCGCGCGCAAGATGGCCGAGGTGGAGCGGTAGTTCTGCTCCAGCGGGATGACCTTGAGGTTGGGGTAGTCCTGCGGCAGGCGCTTGAGGTTGTCCAGCGTCGCGCCGCGCCAGCCGTAGATGGACTGGTCGTCGTCGCCCACGGCGGTGAAGATGCCTTCGGGGCCCAGCAGCAGCTTGAGCAGCTCGTACTGCGTGGCGTTCGTGTCCTGGTATTCGTCGATCAGCACATGGCGCAGCTGGCGCTGCCACTTGGCGCGCACATGTTCATGTTCGGCCAGCAGCTTCATCGGCAGGCCGATCAGGTCGTCGAAGTCCACCGCCTGGTAGGCCAGCAGGCGCTCTTCGTACAGCTTCATGACCCGGGCGGCGATCTGCTCCTCGTCGTCCTGGGCCTGCGCCAGCGCCTGCGCGCTGTTGAGGCCCATGTTCTTCCACAGGCTGATCGTCCACTGCCAGCTGCGTGCCAGCTTGGCGTCGGTGGTGCCGCCCGCATCGCGCAGGATGCTGGTCACGTCGTCGCTGTCCATGATCGAGAACGCCGGCTTGAGGCCCAGCGCCTCGCCATCTTCGCGCAGCAGCTTGACCCCCAGCGAGTGGAAGGTGCACACCAGCAGCTTGCCCGCCGCCCGAGGCCCGATCAGGCTCTTGACCCGCTCGCGCATCTCGGCGGCGGCCTTGTTGGTGAAGGTGATGGCCCCGATCTCGGCGGGCCTCAGGTCGGCACCTGGCCCCGGTTGCAGCAGCCGCGCAATCTTGTGCGTGATCACGCGCGTCTTGCCCGAGCCCGCGCCCGCCAGCACCAGACAGGGGCTGTCCAGGTGCTGCACGGCGGCCATCTGGGCCGGGTTCATGGTGGGGGCGGCTGAATCAGCGGGTGAGGACATCGGGAACGGTCGAGTCAAGCGGGCGGGGCAGGGGTGCAAGGATAGTGCACCGCGTGCGCCCTTGTTTGTCGTGTCTTGTTCCATTTGGCGGTGAGCGTGCGCCCCCTGATCGCGGGTTTCAAGGGTGAACCCGTAACACATGACGGGCACACTTGCTTACCATCGACTGACGTTATGACCCGTCACGCCCGTTTTCCCCGGTGGCGAGACCTTTTGAAGGAGCGCACATGAACCAACTTTGCCGACAGACCATGGTGGCTGCCGCGTTGGCCGTGCTCGGTTCGGTGTCCTCATCGGCCTGGGCCGACAGCTACACCATCGACTTCAAAACCTTCTTCAATACCGCCACGGCTGACAACCCCTTTGACACCAAAACGCTGAACTACAGCGTGGCCAAGCTGACCATCAGCGACCTGGCCGGTGGCAATGGCGTGCAGTTGGCGCTGACGCACAACAATCACACGTTTGCGGCGCTCTCCGCGAGTGCCGGCAACTTTGTGGACGCCTTGTGGCTCAAGGGGCCCAGTGGCGCCCTGGGCAATCTGTCCGGCGCGTCGCTGGCGGCAGGGGCCGGCTACAGCGCCACGCCGTTCATCAAGGACGTGGGCTACGCTTACAACTGGAACGTCGATTTCAGCGGCGCCAGCTTTGCCGAAGGCCAGTCCGCCGTGTTGACGCTCACCGGCGCTGGCCTGAGCGCGGCCACCTTGACCACCATTGCACAGCAAACCCCGATCATGCTGACGCTGGGCAATGTGGGGAGCACCTACGGCTTGGCCTCCATGGGCAACACGGTGAACTTCGTGGGCGGTGCGCCCATGCTGGTCACGGCGGTGCCCGAGCCTGCCACCTACGCCCTGATGGGCCTGGGGCTGGTCGGACTGGTGTGGGCACGTCGTCGTCACGTGGCCTGAGTGCGGGGCCGCCGGACGCATTGCCTTGCGGCACACCTGTGAAAAAACCCGCTGCGGCGGGTTTTTTTGTGGGCGCGTCAGCCGACGACAGCCGCGCACCTGGCGTGGCACCGCGCACCGCCCTGTGGTTCAACCCTGCTGGTCGATGAAGGCCTGGACCAGGTCGGTGAAGGCCCAGGGCTGTTCCACCGCGCTCAGGTGGGCGCAGCCAGGCAGGGTCACGCACTCGGCATGCGGCATCGCGGCGGCCATGGACTGCATCCCAGCGGGCGGGGTGCTGGTGTCTTCGCCGCCGGCCAGCAGCAGCGTCGGCACGCGGATCTGGCCCAGGCGGGCCGTCATGTCGGCTTCGCCCAAGGCGGCGGCGCAGGCGGTGTAGCCCTCGGGGTCGGTGGCCAGCAGCAGGCGCTGGTGGCGCTGCACGGCCGCAGTCTGGCTGGCGCGGAAGGCCTCGCTGAAAAAGCGCGCCATTGTGCCCTCGGCCACGGCCTCCAGCCCCTCTTGTTCCACCGTCTGGATGCGTTGCTGCAAGGCGGCGCGGCCGGCCGCGTCGTAGCCGCTGGTGGTGTTGGCCAGCACCAGGGCCTTGAGCTTGCCGGGGTGGCGCAGCGCCAGGGCCTGGCCGATCAGGCCGCCCATCGACAGGCCCACCCAGATCACCGGCTCGCCACCGGCCACCTCGTCGATCAGGCGGGCGGCGTCATCGGCCAGGTCGTCCAGGCTCAGGGCGCCAGTGGGCAGGGCCGAGCGGCCGTGTCCGCGGGTGTCCGGGCAGATCACCCGGCAAGTGGCCGCCAGCTCGTTGGCCACCAGGTCCCACATCGCGCTGTCTTGTCCCAGCGCATGGCTGAGGATCACGGTGTGGCGCGGCGTGTCGCTGCGGGCGTCCCGCACGGTGGCGTGCAGCTTGGGGCGGCTGCGCGTGAACACCGAGCGGCCCACGCCAGGGTGCCAGGACTGGTCTGCCGGGTGTGGCGGGGGCTCGATGCCCAGCTCGCGCATGATGCCCAGGGCCTTGGAAAAGCCCGTGTTGGCCGCCGGCACGCCCGCGTAGATCGCGATCTGGAACAGGGCTTCGCGCACCTCGGCTGGGGTCAGGGTGTGGGCGTTGCCGGGGGTGAGCGAGCCGCGCATGTGGATCTCGAACTCGTCCCAGCGGCCCAGGGCGCAGGTCACGGCCATCACCAGCACGCGGCGGGTTTTCCAGTCCAGGCCGGGACGGCCCCAGACGCCATGCCAGGCGTAGTCGGTGATGAAATGCTGGAAGCCGGCGTTGAAGGCATTGGCCTTGGCCACGGACTTGTCCACCCAGGCATCGCCCAGGGCGGCGCGGCGGTTGCGCATGCCGCGCTCGAAAGGATGGTCGAAGGGGTGGTCGACGAGGCGGTCCGTAGGCTCTGACATGGTCTGTGTTCCAGAAAGATCGATGACGGCGACATTGTGCCGCGTGGGCAGGTTCGCAAGCGGGTCTGCCGGGCATGTGGCGCCCGGATCGGTTATCGTGCGAGGCATGCAACGTTCCACCGCTCGCTTCCTCAAGTGGGGGCTGCCGCTGTGTGTCGCGGCCCTGTTGGTCGGGTGCGCCAGTGGCCCCGGACCCCGCACGGCGTCTCCGTCCCAGCGTGATGGCGCGCCATCCCAGGCCCCCGCTGACCTCGCGGCGCTGCCCGATCCGGTGCCGCGCATCGAGCCCATCCGCAAGGGTGGCCCGAACAAGCCTTATGCGGTGCTCGGCCAGTCGTACGA
>JAGNPA010000285.1 GCA_017989885.1 Aquabacterium sp. | reverse complement strand
TGGTATTCGTTGGCGGCGTCGCGCAGGGACTGTTCGGCGTCGGACAAAGGCTTATCAGAACTCATGATCGTCGATTTCACGCGGAGGGGGCGACGATGGTACGACATCTGTCGGCCCGCGCCCGGCGACACGGGGCTCCACCTGACCTGACTTGGGGGGGAGGGCAGGCGATTTACCGAAAATCCCGTGCTGAAATCGCGTTTGCCGGTATCGCATCGCGTGAAGTGTGGATTTATCGGGTTACGCTGAAGGCCTGTATTGGGCATGAATGGCAGGGATGTACCAAGCGCACGATTCCGTTAAAACACACAGGCCGAAGGGCTGGGCGCAGTGGCGCCAGGATGTCGTCCCCGACGAGGCGGTCGATGGGCCGCTGGCGGCTCATTTCCGCGCCCGTCAGATCAAGGCCCTGGTGCGCATGCTGCCCCTGGTCACAGCGGGCAATGCGGTCAATGTCATGGGCATCTCGTGGGTGTTCTGGGGCCGTCTGCCGCATCTGATCCTCGCCTTGTGGTGCTTTGCCGTGGTGCTGTCCTTGCCCGTGGCCGCTGTGTGGTGGCGGAGCCTGATCAAGTCAGCGCCCCGGCCGGTGGCCTCGCGGGGCGCCGCCCGGCTCATCGTGGTGCAGGTCGTGTGCTTCGCCATCTTGTGGGCGGTGCTCCCGGCCCTGGTGTTTCCGGGGGCCGATCACGCGGGCTCCTTGCTGATTGCGGCCGTGGTGGTGGGCACCATCTGCGGCGGCGCGTTCCTGCTCAGTCCCATGGTGCCGGTGGCCTGGGCCTATGTGCTGACCCTGTCCACGGCCAGCATCGTGGGGCTGGCGCGCTCCGAGGTGGCCGACAACACCACCTTGCTGGCGCTGCTGGTCGTCTACGCCGTGATCATGTGCGCGGTGAGCTACGCCAGCGGCAAGGTGTTCGTCAGCCGCTTGCGGGCCGAGGCCGAAACCGACCGTCAAAAGCAGCTGATCGACCTGTTGCTGCGCGATTTCGAGGAGCACGCCTCGGACTGGCTGTGGGAGGTCTCGCCCACCGGCCACCTGCGCCACGTCTCGGGCCGCCTGTCCGAGTCTTTCGGGCTGCCGCCCAAGCAGTTGCTGCAGCAGTCGTTCACCGAGCTGCTGTCCTTGATGGTGCCGCCCGACGACGAGGAGGCCGCCGAAGCCTTGGGCCGGCTCACCACCTGCCTGCGCATGGGCCAGCCCTTCCGTGACCTGGAGATCCCGGTCGAGGTGGCGCACGACATCCACTGGTGGTCGCTGTCGGCCAAGCCCCTGTTCGACGACAAGGGCCGGGCTGCAGGCTGGCGTGGCGTCGGCTCCGACATCACCCACACCCGGCAGGCGCGCGACGAGCTGGCCCGTCTGGCCAATTACGACGCGCTGACCGGCCTGGCCAACCGCCACCGCTTCAGCACCGAGCTGGAGCGCCTCAAGGCCGCGCCCGATGCCGAGCCACGTCCGTGTGCGCTGCTGTTTCTGGACCTGGACAACTTCAAGCACATCAACGACTCGCTCGGCCACAGCGTGGGCGACCAGTTGCTGCGCCGCGTGGGCGGGCGCCTCAAGACCATCCTGGCCGAAGGTGACCTGCTGGCCCGTCTGGGGGGCGACGAGTTCGCCCTGCTGACCTGGCGCTACACCAGCCCCAAGAAGTCCGGGGCGCTGGCCGAGCGCCTGCTCAACCTGCTCAACGAACCCATTCAGCTCGATGACGTGCTGGTGGAGGTGCGGGCCAGCGTGGGCGTGGCCCTGGCCCCGCGTGACGGGCGTGACCCGCAGTCGCTGCTGCAATGTGCCGACCTGGCGCTGTACGCCGCCAAGGCCGCCGGGCGCAACACCTTCCGCTTCTTCGACATTGGTCTGGCCGACAGTGCCCGGGCCCGGGTGCGGCTGCAAAGCGAGCTGGGGCAGGCCCTGGCTGCCGAGCAGTTCCAGCTCTACTACCAGCCACAGATGCACCTGGACAGCGGCGAGGTCATCGGCTTCGAGGCCCTGGTGCGCTGGCAGCACTCCGAGCGGGGGCTGATCGGCCCAGGGGAGTTCATTCCCGTGGCCGAGGAAACCGGCCAGATCGTGCCCCTGGGCAACTGGGTGCTGCGTGAGGCTTGCATGGCGGCCGCGAAGTGGCCCGAGGACCTGCGCGTGGCCGTCAACCTGTCGGCGGTGCAGTTCCGCAGCTCGTCGGTGCTCGACCTGGTGGACGAGGCCCTGTACCAGAGCGGCCTGGCCCCCGAGCGGCTGGAGCTCGAAATCACCGAGTCGGCGCTGATTGAAGACCACGACGGCGCCCAGGCCACGCTGATGGCCCTGCGTGCGCGTGGCGTGCGGGTGGCGATGGACGACTTCGGCACCGGCTACTCCTCGCTGGCCTACCTGCGGCGCTTCCCGCTGGACAAGCTCAAGATCGACGGCATGTTCGTGCGCTCGCTCGACAGCGACCAGGACGCCCAGGCGGTGGTCACGGCCATCATCACGCTGGCGCAGGCCCTGCGCCTGGACATCACCGCCGAGGGGGTGGAGACCGCCGAGCAGCTGGTCATGCTGCGCGCGCTGGGTTGCGGCGACGTGCAGGGCTTCCTGATTTCACGCCCCATGCCGGGACACGAGGTGGCGGCCTACCTGGACCGCACCAACATGAGCATGGCCTGAGGCACTGGCATCAGGGAAAGCGAGACCCCGACTCGTGGTGTCCTCGGGCCTCTGACGTGTTTTCGCCCAAGTGCGGCTGCTACATTGATGCGCATCAGGGTGTCCCGACAGGGCTGACCCGACATGTTGATGCGAGGACCATGTGATGACGAGAATGCGTGATGTGCTGAAGTGGCTGATGGCCACGTTGCTGATGGCTGTGAGCCTGGGTGCCTGGGCGCAAGAGAGCAACGCCTATGTGCTCGGCCCAGGTGATCAGATCCGGGTGACGGTGTACCAGAACCCTGACCTGCTGGTCGAGACCCGCATCCCTGAAGGTGGGGTCATCACCTTCCCGCTGCTGGGCAGCGTGGAAATCGGTGGGCTCACGGTGGCCGATGCCGAGAAGAAGATCGCCTCCGGTCTGAAAGACGGCAATTTCCTCAAGAAACCCCAAGTGTCCATTCTGGTGATCGCCGTCAAGGCCAACCAGGTCTCGGTGCTCGGGCAGGTCAACCGACCGGGCCGCTATCCGCTGGAAGCCGGCAACTCTCGCCTGAGCGAGGTGCTGGCGCTGGCGGGCGGCATCATGGCGGGCGTGGGCTCTGACATCGTGGTGGTGTCGGGCGTGCGCGATGGCGAGCCCTTCCGCATGGAAGTCGATTTCCCCAAGGTGTTCGCCTCCCAGGGCACCGAAGAGGACATGCAGCTGCAAAACGGCGACACCATCTGGGTGGACCGTGCCCCCCAGATCTATGTGTTCGGTGAAGTGCAGCGTCCAGGCGCTCAGGTGCTGGTGCGTGACACGACGGTGCTGCAGGCCCTGGCCACCGCGGGTGGCCTGACCTTGCGCGGCAC
>JAGNPA010000284.1 GCA_017989885.1 Aquabacterium sp. | reverse complement strand
GCCGTCAGGAAGCCGACAACCTCCAGTTCGTAGCCGACCATGCTGGGCATGCGACGCTGGTTGCCCATCAGGCGCATGCGCTGCACCCCGAGGTTGCGCAGGATCTGCGCGCCCACGCCATAGGTGCGCAGGTCCACCGGGTTTTTCACGGCGGTTTGCGGCTCGGCCGGCAGAGCCCGCTCGAGCAAGCGCTCGGCTTCGTCCCCGGCGTTGAGCAGCACCACCACGCCACGGCCGGCTTCGCGCACAGCGGCCAGTGCCTTGGGCAGCGGCCAGGCGTGCGCGCTGTTACCCGCGTCCAGCCAGTCCATCACCGACAGGGGCTCGTGCACGCGCACCAGCACCTCGTCTTCAGGGGTCCAGTTGCCCACGGTCAGCGCCAGGTGCACAGCACCGGTGCGGTCGCGGAACACCGAGGTCTCGAAGGCGCCCTCAGGGGTTTGCATGGTGCGCTGGCCCAGGCGTTCGATCAGGGATTCGTTGCGGCTGCGGTACTGGATCAGGTCGGCAATCGTGCCGATCTTGAGGTTGTGCTCCTTGGCGAACACTTCCAGATCCGGCAGGCGGGCCATGGTGCCGTCGTCGTTCATGATCTCGCAGATCACGGCCGAAGGCGTCAGGCCGGCCATGCGCGACATGTCGCAACCGGCTTCGGTATGGCCGGCGCGCATCAGCACGCCGCCATCTTGCGCCTGCAGCGGGAAGATGTGCCCAGGTTGCACCAGGTCCGTCGGCTTGGCATCACGGGCCACGGCGGCCTGCACGGTGCGGGCGCGGTCGGCGGCCGAGATGCCGGTGGTCACGCCGGTGGTCGCCTCGATGGACACGGTGAAGGCCGTGCCATGCTTGGTGCCGTTGCGGGTGGCCATCGGGGGCAGCTGCAGCCGCTCGCAGCGCTCGCGCGTCAGCGTCAGGCAGATCAGACCGCGGCCGAACTTGGCCATGAAGTTGATCGCCTCCGGCGTGACGTGCTCGGATGCAATGACGAGATCGCCCTCGTTTTCGCGGTCTTCTTCATCCACCAGGATGACCATGCGACCGGCGGCGAGTTCAGCAATCAGCTCAGGAATAGGTGAAATGGGCATGGCAGGATTGTAGGCTTCTCAGGCCCGGATCAGCGGACCCGACAGGGGCGTCCCCATCGAAAACAGGCCTTCCGAAGCGCCAGGACGGCGCTTCTTCACACCTGACGGGATCTGGCGAGACGCGTCAGGCGCCCAGCTTGCCTTCGGCGCCGAGCATGCGTTCCACATAGCGGGCGATCAGGTCCACCTCCAGGTTCACCCTGGACCCCACCTTCAGGGTGCCCAGCGCGGTGTTCTCGATGGTGTGCGGGATCAGGTTGATGCTGAACACGGTGCTGCCATCGTCGCCGTCCTGCACGCTGTTGACCGTCAGGCTCACGCCGTTGACCGTGATCGAGCCCTTGTAGGCCAAAAAGCGCGCCAGGGTGCGCGGTGCGCGGATCTGCAGCAGCCAGGACTCGCCCACCGGCTCGAACACCACCACGTCGCCCACGTCATCGACGTGACCGGTGACGATGTGGCCGCCCAGGCGGTCGTGCGAGCGCAGGGCCTGCTCCATGTTGACGGTGCCCTGCTGGTCCAGGCCGACGGTGCGCGCCAGGCTTTCGGCCGAGACGTCGATGGTGAAGCGGCCTGCGGCGGCGTCAAACGAGGTCACGGTCATGCAGGCGCCATTGATGGCGATGCTGTCGCCCAGGCCCACGCCTTCGAGGTAGCCCGCAGGGGTCTGCAGGGTCAGGCGACGGCCATGGCTGGCGTCAGCGCCCAGGGCTTGGGAATCGACGATCTGGCCCACGCCAGTGATGATGCCGGTGAACATGGTGCAAAACCCATCCAGAAAAAGTGAAGAAGACGTGATCAGAAATCGCCCCGACCTGCGGGTCGCGCAAGGATACGCAGATCCTCGCCCACCTGCTCGACCGCGTGGAATGTCAGGGTGCGTGCATCTGCCATGCGGCTCAAGGGGGACAAGGCGGCCAGCCCGCGACCCGGACCGACCAGCTTGGGCGCCAGATACAGCAGGTACTCGTCGACCCAATCGCCTTCGATGAGCGCCGCGTTCAGACGGGCGCCGGCTTCCACATGCAGCTCGTTGATGCCGCGCGCGGTCAGGTCGGCCAGCACGGCGCCCAGATCCAGATGGTGACCGCTGACATCGGCGGGCAGCATCGCCACGCTGGCCCCCTTGGCGGACAAGGCCAGGCGCGCCGCCTGCGCTTCACCCGACTCATCGGCCAGGCCATAGACCAGCACGTCCCCAGGCGGGGCCAGCAGGCGCGCGGAAGGAGGCAGGCACCAGCGCGAATCCAGCACCACGCGCAGAGGCTGGCGGGCCACCTCAATGGACCGCACATCCAGGCGCGGATCGTCGTCGATCGCCGTGCCGATGCCCGTGAGCACCGCCCCGGCACGGGCCCGCCACACCTGACCGTCGGCGCGAGCAGGTGGTGCCGTGATCCACTGGCTGTCCCCATTGTCGAGCGCTGTGCGGCCATCCAGCGAAGCAGCGATCTTCATGCGCACCCAGGGGCGATGGCGCACCATGCGCGAGAGAAAGCCGATGTTCAGCTCGCGCATGGCCACGGCCTGGGGATGATCGGCCGGCAAGACATCGACCGTGATGCCCGCCGCCCGCAACAGCGCCACCCCTTGGCCGGCGACCAGGGGGTTGGGGTCCATCAGCACCACGACCACCCGTGCCAACTCGGCACGCACCAGGGCCTCGGCACACGGGGGCGTGCGCCCATGGTGCGAACACGGCTCCAGCGCCACATAGGCGGTCGCCCCGCGGGTGCGGTGTCCTCGGGCCTGCGCGTCCCGCAAGGCCATCACCTCGGCATGGGGGCCACCGGCCTGCTGGGTGTGCCCTTGGCCGATCACCTGCCCTGCAACATCGGTGAGCACACAGCCCACGCGCGGGTTGGGGTCCGACAGTCCAATCGCCTGCCGCGCCAGCGTGACCGCCTGGGCCACATGAAGCTCATCGCTGTTGTTGCAAAAGGTCTGCACCAGTTCATCCCTTGGGGTGCCCCTCGAAGAGGGAATGGGGGCGATTTTGACGCAAAGCACTCCCGCCCCTTGTGGGGATCGGTCTTTTGCGCCCCGGATCCTTGCCAAGAATGCGGCGCATGTCCTGCCCTCCTCTTCTATGTCGGCGTCGCGCTCTGCCCCACGCCGTGCCACGCGGCTTCACCTGGGTCGAGCTTCTGGTCACCTTGGCCATCCTCGGCATCCTGACCGCCCTCGGCGCGCCCGGCCTGCGCGCGCTGCTCGATCAGCGCACCGTGGCCACCCAGGCCAGTGCCCTGGCCGATGCCCTGCGTCTGGCACGCGCCGAGGCGGTCAAGCGCCATCAGCGCGTCACCATCTGCAACACCCCCGCGCCCGACGCCTTGACCCCGGCGTGCGCCAGCGCGAGCACCAACTGGTCGACGGGCTGGCTGATCTTTGCCGACACCAATG
>JAGNPA010000283.1 GCA_017989885.1 Aquabacterium sp. | reverse complement strand
GCGCTCAGCGCAGCCGTGGCACCCGCCCCAGCAGCAATCACGATCTGCTTGTACGGCACCGTGGTGCAGTCGCCGGCGGCGAACACGCCCGGCACACTGGTGTGGCCCTTGGCGTCGATGATGACCTCGCCGAACTTGCTCAGCTCGACCGTGCCACGCAGGAACTCGGTGTTGGGCACCAGGCCGATCTGCACGAACACGCCTTCCAGCTCGACCAGCTGCTCGACGCCCGTCGCACGGTCCTTGAACTTCAGGCCGTTGACCTTGCCGTTGGCGCCGGTGATCTCGGTGGTCTGGGCGTTGGTGTGGATGGTCACATTGGGCAGGCTTTGCAGCTTCTTGACCAGCACGGCGTCGGCCTTGAGCTGGTCGGCAAATTCCACCACCGTCACGTGGGCCACGACGCCGGCCAGGTCAATGGCCGCTTCCACGCCCGAGTTGCCGCCACCGATCACGGCCGTGCGCTTGCCCTTGAACAGCGGGCCATCGCAGTGCGGGCAGTAGGCCACGCCCTTGTTCTTGTACTCGGCCTCGCCGGGCACGTTGACGTTGCGCCAGCGCGCACCGGTCGACACGATCACGGTCTTGGACTTGAGCGAGCCGCCATTGGCCAGCTTCACCTCGATCAGCCCACCGGGCTCGGTGGCCGGGATGATGGCTTCGGCACGCTGCAGGTTCATGATGTCCACGTCGTAAGCCTGAGCGTGGGCTTCCAGCGCAGCGGCCAGGGCCGGGCCATTGGTCTCCAGCACCGACGGGTAGTTTTCAATGCCCATCGTGTCGTTGACCTGACCGCCAAAGCGCTCGGCGGCCACACCGGTGCGAATGCCCTTGCGGGCGGCGTACACGGCCGCAGCGGCACCGGCGGGGCCACCACCCACAACCAGCACGTCATACGGCGCCTTGGCGCTCAGCTTGGCGGCATCCTTGGCGGCGGCGTTGGTGTCCAGCTTGGCGACGATCTCGCCCAGCTCCATGCGGCCCGAGCCAAACACCTGGCCATTGAGGAACACCATGGGCACGGCCATGATCTCGCGCTCGGTCACTTCCTGCTGGAAGGCGCCGCCTTCGATGACGGTGGTCTTGACCTTGGGGTTGAGGATGGCCATGAGCGAGAGCGCCTGCACCACGTCCGGGCAGTTGTGGCAGCTCAGGGACATGTAGACCTCGAAGTTGAAGTCACCGTCCAGACCCTTGATCTGGTCGATCAGGTCTTGCTCTTCCTTGGGCGGGTGGCCGCCGGTCCACAACAGGGCCAGCACCAGCGAGGTGAACTCGTGGCCCAGGGGCAAGCCAGCAAAGCGCAGGCTGTTGGTGGCGCCCACGCGTTGCAGCGTGAACGACGGCTTGCGCGCGTCGGTGCCATCGGTCTTGAGGGTGATCTTGTCAGCGCGCAGGCCTTGAATGGTCTGCAGCAGGTCCAGCATCTCGCGGGAGTTCTCAGAGTCGCTCAGGGATGCGACGATCTCGAAGGGTTGCTGCACACGCTCCAGGTAAGCGCCGAGTTGTGCCTTGAGGGTATCGTCCAACATGTCTTTCTTCCTTATGTGTTTCAAGCGACTTTGAGAACCGGCCCCCCTTGCAAAAGAAGGGGCGACCAGGGAGCACCCCGGCGAGCCTCATGAGCCCGCAGGGTATGCATCAAACCGAGGTTTGATTTAGATCTTGCCGACCAGGTCCAGCGAAGGCGTCAGGGCAGCAGCGCCTTCCTTCCACTTGGCGGGGCAGACTTGGCCAGGGTTGGCGGCGGTGAACTGGGCAGCCTTGAGCTTGCGCAGGGTTTCCGACACGTCACGGGCGATTTCGTTCGAGTGAACTTCCATCGTCTTGATGACGCCTTCGGGGTTGATGATGAAGGTGCCGCGCAGTGCCAGGCCTTCTTCAGGGATGTGCACGCCGAAAGCGTTGGTCAGCTGGTGCGTGGGATCGCCGATCAGGGGGAACTTGGCCTTGCCGACAGCGTCGGAGGTCTCATGCCACACCTTGTGCGAGAAGTGGGTGTCGGTGGTCACGATGTAGACCTCGGCACCGGCCTTCTGGAACTCGGCGTAGTTGTTGGCCGCGTCTTCGATTTCGGTGGGGCAGTTGAAGGTGAAGGCAGCCGGCATGAAGATCAGCACGGACCACTTGCCCTTCAGGCTCTCTTCGGTGACGGTGATGAATTCACCCTTACCAGCGCGGTTCACGAAGGCTTCGGTCTTGAACGGCTGAACTTGCGTGTTGATCAGAGACATTGTTTGGTTCCTGTTAGTTAGGGTTGTGAAGACAACGAAGTGAATCTTAGGCGATCCATTTGCATAAGGCGAATTGATTGATCGTATTCACTCGATTGTCCTTGCCTATGACGCAGGCTGCCATCGGCGTGTCAGAAATCGATGTCTGCCGCTGGGGGCTAGCACGGCTACAGCGCCCCGCTACGCCCCGCGTACTGGCAAATGCACCGGCTTTCCCAAGCAATTGTCTGGATGGCTTCTCCGGCTTTATTCCGACGTTCTGTCAGGCAAATTCCTACAGGGCGTGTAGCCGGGAGCCGACCCGTCTTACAGCCAGTCTCCTATCAAGAAAACTGGGCGTTGTTTGCACAATAAATCCATCGACAACGCGAACGACATCGCGACAAGGAGACCGAGATGAACAACGAACAGATCCTCGCTGAAATCCGCGAAACCAACCTGTCTTACCTGATGCTGGCGCAGAACCTGATCCGCGCCGATCGTGAGCAGGCCCTGTTCCGCCTGGGCATCTCGGAAGAGTCCGCTGACCGCCTGGTCTCGCTGTCTCCCGCTCAGGTGCTGAAGGTCGCATCGAGCAACACCCTGGTGTGCCGCATGCGTGTTGACGACGATCTGGTCTGGACCCTGCTGACCAACCACGGCAAGGGCGCCGGCAACGAGAGCACCTCCCGCCTGCACGCCGCCATCCTGATGGCCGGCAAGCACCAGGAAGCTGTCTGAGCTTTCCCTGCCCCTGATCTGACAGAACCACACCCCGGAGTCCCACCATGCGTAGCAAGAGCCTGTTGACCGAAGTCAAGCAAATCGACCGCGCCATCACCCTGATCAACCTGGGTGCCCGCCTGCAGGTGCTGGAGTCCGAGACCGATCTGTCCTACGAGCGCCTGCTGCGCCTGTACAAGGAAGTGGCCGGCAAGTCGCCGTCCAAGGGCCAGTTGCCGTTTTCGACCGACTGGTTCATGACCTGGCAGCCCAACATCCACGCCAGCCTGTTCCTCAACATCCACGAGTACCTGAACAAGGTCTCCGAGATGGACGAGATCGATGCCGTGATCAAGGCCTACCAGCTCTACCTGGAACAGACCGAAACCCAGGGCCTGGAGCCGCTGCTGTCGGTGACCCGCGCCTGGCGTCTGGTCAAGTTCATCGACAACGGCATGTTGACGATGACCAAGTGCAGCAAGTGCAGTGGCCACTTCGTCACCCACCCCCATGAAATCGGTCGCAACTTCGTGTGCGGCCTGTGCAACCCGCCCGCCC
>JAGNPA010000282.1 GCA_017989885.1 Aquabacterium sp. | reverse complement strand
TGCGCTACCGCCTGCGGCGCCACCATGGCGCCGCGACCAGCGGCAAGCGCATCGGCGTCGCCGCCGTCTTCAGCCGCGAGAACGTCGTCTTGCCCGAGGTTTGCGAGAATGGTGAAGCGGCCGACGGGTCACTCAACTGTCACGGCTATGGCTCCAGCGTCGCGGTGACAGGCACCTTCGGCCTGTGCGCCGCCGGCTGGGTGTCAAATCAGTTGGCAAGAAACGTCGAAAAAACCGCGCTATAATTTGAGGCTCGCCAACTTGCAGGCTCAGCTTAGCAAGCGCGGCGTGGGACGTTAGCTCAGTTGGTAGAGCAGCGGACTTTTAATCCGTTGGTCGCAGGTTCGAATCCTGCACGTCCTACCAGAAAAACGGCGTAAAGCCTAGAAAGCCTGCTACTTAAACAGTAGCGGGCTTTTTTCTTTCTTGCCGTGGTGACAGTCTCGGTTGCGGTGACAGTTGCGCACCTACTGCACCCAGACTTAACTTCGGATCAAAATGATCCGAGGTCTGGCCCCCTCGCGTCTGAGCACCTACTGCACCCGCTTGCAAAGCAGCTCGATCTCCCGGCCGGCGCTGGCGACGTTGGCCACGCTCTCGATCCAGTAGGTGTCGGTGCCGTGCTGCACCCGCATGGCGGGCGTGATGCCAGGCCGATAGCGGATGATCACGCGCACGTCGGTGATGCTGGCCACGGCGTCAGCGGCGACGATCTCCCGGCCCCGGAGCGGGTACACGGCCGCCCAAGCGCTCAGGTAAGGCATCCAGTCCTCAAAGGGCTGGCCAGCCTCATCCTGCCCCTCGACGCGCTGCTCGACGGTGATGCGCTGATTGAGCATCCCGGCTCTCATAGCGCCAGCTTCCGGTAGGGCGCCAGCAGGCGGGTGAACAGAACAGACTCTGAAACCGGCTTGTCGGTCACAGACTCCCGGTTTTCGTACAGCGCGCCGATCAGCATCAACATCGCGGCCGTGACGGGCGGCGCCTCGGGCAGCGTGTCCAAGTTGAGGTAATCCATCACCGACACCTCGGCCGCCTCCACGCCCAGGCCGGGGTGGGCCTTGTGCCAGGTGTCGGGCGACTTCCAATCGTCCTCGGGGTCGGCGGCAAATATCACCGGCAGGAAAGCGTCGTCCGTCACGATGAAGGAGGCTGTATTCCGAATCACGCGCGTGTCGTCAATAATGATGCGCAACAAAACGTAGCAACCGCATGGCAGTGCCATGGGCAGTTTCGGGGGGAATGCCATGCATAAGAAGAACCTTTCGGAAAGCGACATCTGCGACAAGTTCATCCGCCCGGCCATGGAGCAGGCCGGTTGGAACGGCATGGACCAGATCTACCGCGAATACCCGCTGCGCGCCGGTCGCGTGGTGGTGCGCGGCAAGCAGGCCCAGCGCGATCAAAGCACCGTGCTGCGCGCCGACTACGCGCTATTTTTCAAGGCCAATATCCCCCTGGCCGTGGTGGAGGCCAAGGACAACCAGCATGCCGTGGGCGCGGGCATGGCCCAGGCCATCCAATACGCCGAGCTGCTGGGCGTGCCGTTCAGCTTCGCCAGCAATGGCGACGGCTTTGTGTTCCGCGATGCCACGCTGGCTGATGGCGTGCTGGAGCGCAACCTGACCCTGGATGAATTTCCGGCCCCCGGCGAGCTGTGGAGTCGCTACTGCGCATGGAAAGGCTGGAGCGACGCGGTGCGCGAGGTTGCCGCGTTTGACTACGCACCCAGCAAGACCCCGCGCTACTACCAGATGAATGCCATCAACCGCACGGTCGAAGCCATCGCTGCGGGGCAGAACCGCGTGCTGCTCGTCATGGCCACGGGCACGGGCAAGACCTACACCGCCTTCCAGATCATCTGGCGCCTGTGGAAAAGCGGGGCCAAGAAGCGCATCCTGTTCCTGGCCGACCGCAACATCCTGATCGACCAGACCATGGTCAACGACTTTCGCCCCTTCAAGGGCGCCATGGCCAAACTCAGCCCCCATGCCAAGGGGGTCGAGCGGGTCGATGCCCAGGGCCAGGTGACGGTCGACGACGTGGAATTGGCCGTCAACAAGACCACCAAGCAGGTGGACAAGAGCTACGAGATCTACCTCTCGCTCTACCAGGCCGTCACGGGATCGGACGAGGCCGACAACATCTACAAGCAGTTCAGCCCGGACTTCTTCGACCTGGTCATCGTGGACGAATGCCACCGCGGCAGCGCGGCAGAAGACTCCGCCTGGCGCGACATCCTGACCTACTTCGGCAGCGCCACCCAGATCGGCCTGACCGCCACCCCCAAGGAAACCGAAGACGTTTCCAACATCGACTATTTCGGTGAGCCGCTCTACACCTACAGCCTCAAGCAGGGCATCGAGGACGGCTACCTGGCGCCCTACAAGGTGATCCGCATCGATCTGGACAAGGACACCTTTGGCTGGCGCCCTACCGAGGGCATGCGCGACAAGCATGGCAACCTCATCGAAGACCGCATCTACACTGGCGCGGACATGAACCGCAGGCTGGTGCTGGAGCGGCGCGACGAGGTCGTGGCGGCCAGGATCACCGAATACCTCCGGGCCAACGACCGCTACGCCAAAACGATTGTGTTTTGCGAGGACATCGACCATGCGGCCCGCATGCGCCAGGCGCTCAGCAACGCCAATGCCGACATTTGCGCGACCCAGCCCAAGTACGTGGTGCAGATCACCGGCGACAACGCCGAGGGCAAGCGCGAGCTGGACAACTTCATCGACCCCGAGAAAACCTACCCGGTGATTGCCACCACCTCCAAGCTCATGAGCACCGGGGTGGATGCACAGACCTGCAAGCTCATCGTGCTGGATCAGACCATCAAGTCCATGACGCTGTTCAAGCAGATCATTGGCCGGGGCACGCGTCTGCGCGAAGACCTGGGCAAGACCTGGTTCACCATCCTGGACTTCAAGCGCGCCACGGAGCTGTTCGCCGACAAGGAGTTCGATGGCGAGCCGGTGCAGGTCTATGAACCCCAGCCCGGCGATCCGGTCCAGCCGCCGGAGCCGCCCGCTGCGCCACTGCACCCTGCAGACGACCCCTCCGCACTGGCGCCCACCGATCCGCTGGGCCCCCTCGTTACAGGGCCTGGCGGTGACGAGCCCAAGAAATACATTGTCGGCGGCCAGGTCACCGTGGCCGTGGCCCGCGAGCGTGTGCAGTACCTCAACGCCCAGGGCAAGCTGGTGACGGAGAGCCTGCGCGACTACACCCGCATCAACCTGCTGAAAAAATACGACTCGCTCGACCGGTTCCTGCAAACCTGGCAGCAGGCCGACCGCAAGGCCGCCTTGCTGCAAGAGCTTGAGGGGCAGGGCGTGCTGCTCGACGCTCTGGCCGATGAAGTGGGCAAGGACCTCGACCCGTTCGACCTGCTGCTGCACGTCGCCTACGACCAGCCCCCGCTCACCCGCCGCGAGCGCGCCCAGCGCGTCAAAAAGCGCAACGTCTTCACCCAATACGGCCCCGTGGCCCGCAAGG
>JAGNPA010000281.1 GCA_017989885.1 Aquabacterium sp. | reverse complement strand
GGGTCGTGGGGGAGGGGGCGTTTGCGCCCTTGGTGCAGCCGCTGCTGGCCGCGCTGCCGTTGTCCGAGAGCCAAGTGAGCACCGCGTCCGCCGTGGCGTCCTTCGCCATCGTCACCAGCTTGTTCATCTTGCTGGCCGACCTGTTTCCCAAGCGATTGGGCATGTCGGCGCCTGAGCAGGTGGCCATCCATGTGGTCGGCCCCATGGACCTGTTCCAGCGCCTGGTGCGCCCGTTGGTCTGGCTGTTCAAGCGCTTGACGGAAGGCCTGTTTCGCCTGCTGGGCCTGCCGGATCGCCGTGACGAAGGGGTGACCTCGGAAGACATCCTGGCGATGGCCGCGGCAGGCGCGGAAGCCGGGGTGCTGGCCGCGCAGGAGCACCGCGTCATTGAAAACGTGATCGAGCTTGACACCCGCCTGGTGACCAGTTCCATGACCGCGCGCGACAGCATCGTGCACCTGATGGTGGACGACAGCGAGGCGCTGATCCGTGCGCGCATCGACCAGTATCCGCACTCCACCTACCTGGTCTGCCAGGGCGACATCGACCATGTGGTGGGCTATGTGGACTCCAAAGACCTGCTGAGTCTGGCCTTCAAGGGTCAGCCCATCAGCCTGCAGGGCAGCGACGGCCTGGTCAAGAAGGTGTTGACCGTGCCCGACCGCCTGACCCTGTCCGAGGTGCTGATGCAGTTCCGGCAGGCTTATGTGGACTTCGCGGTCATCATCAACGAGTACAGCCTGGTGGTGGGCATCATCACCATCAACGACGTGATGAGCACGGTGATGGGCGGCCTGGTGGGTCCTCAGGACGAGGAGCAGATCGTGCAGCGCGATGCCAATTCGTGGCTGATCGACGGTGTGACGCCGATTGAGGATGTGCTGCGGGCGCTGGATCTCGACAGTTTGCCCAGCCAGGAAGAGTACGAAACCCTGGCCGGCTTCATCATGGTGATGTTGCGCCGGGTGCCGCGCCGCACCGACAAGGTCGTGTGCGAGGGCTACCAGTTCGAGGTGATGGACGTGGACAGCTACCGCATCGACCAGGTGATGGTCAGTCGCATCGCCACTGAGGAAGTGCGCGGCGACGCGTGAGCACCCTGGCGTGCCAGGGGCTCACATCCTGAGCGTCACATCGACGCTTCGAGGATGTCGCGGTATTCCTCGGCCGTGGCCACGCGGGGATTGGTCTTGTGGCAGTGGTCGGCCATGGCGCCGCTGATGATGCGGTCAAACCACTCGCGCTGAACCCCCATGGCGGCCAGCCCCTTGGGCAGCCCCAGGCGTGCGTTCATGTCGCGAATCGCCTGTGGGATGTCGGCTTCGGAGGCCAGGCCCATGGCGTGCGCCATGCGGGCCAGACGGCGCTCTTTCTGAATCGACTCGGCCCCGGCATTGAACTGGATGACGGCCGGCAGGAACATGGCGTTGAGGGTGCCGTGGTGCAGCTTGGGGTTGACGCCGCCCAGGCTGTGGCTGAGGCTGTGCACGGCGCCCAGCCCCTTCTGGAAGGCCATGGCGCCTTGCATGGAGGCGCTCATCATGTTGAGGCGGGCCTCGCGGTCGCTGCCGTCACGCGTGGCACGTTCGATGTGGGCCCAGGCGCGCTCCAGCCCATCCAGCGCAATGCCGTCCGCCGGGGGGTTGAAGGCTGGCGCCATGAAGGTTTCCATGCAGTGGGCGATGGCGTCCATGCCCGTGGCGGCCGTCAGGGCAGGGGGCAGGCCCAGGGTCAACTCCGGATCGCAGATGGCAGCCTTGGGCATCAGGTTCCACGAGTGGAAGCCCAGTTTGCGCCCGTCGTCCACGATGACGATGGCGCCGCGCGCCACCTCGCTGCCCGTGCCAGCGGTGGTCGGCACAGCAATCAGGGGTGCGGCGGCCGCAGTGATCTTGGGTGAGCCGCCTTCGATGGTGGCGTAGGTGGTCAGCGGGCCGGGGTGGGTGGCCATGATGGCCAGGCCCTTGGCCAGGTCGATGCTGGAGCCACCGCCCACCGCAATCAGGCCGTCACAGCCTGCCGCTTGCCAGACTGCGTGGGCGGCTCGCACGGCAGCTTCGGTGGGGTTGGGCGGGGTCTGGTCGAACACGGTCACCGGCAGGTCGACCAGTGCATCCAGGGCTTTTTGCAGCACGCCTGCCGCACGCACCCCCGCATCGGTGACGACCAGGGGACGACGGATGCCGATGCGTTCGCACTCGGCGGCAAGCTGGCGGATGGCGCCGAACTCGAACTGGATCTGGGTGAGGTACAGGATGGTGGCCATGGCGCTGTAAGTGGGTAGAGGGGCGTCGGGGTCAAAAACCGACGAACGATTCTCCCCTCAAAGCAGGGGGTTCGCTGCAAAAAGTGCCCTCGTGTTTGCCCCATGTTCAAAGCTGTGTCATACGATACGCTCCGTACATGAAACGGGCGTTTGAAACGTCTGTATCTCGGAGACCTCTCGACCATGACCGCGACCACCCCTCGCCTGACGCCTGCCGACACCAAGACCCGCATCCTCGATGCGGCCGAGGCGCTGTTCGTGGCCGGCGGCTTCGATGCGATGTCGATGCGCCAGATCACAACCACGGCCAGCGTCAACCTGGCAGCCGTCAACTATCACTTCGGAAGCAAGGACGCCTTGATCCAGGCCGTGCTGGCCCGCCAACTCGATCCGCTCAATGAGGCGCGCCTGGCGGTGCTCGGCGCCCTGGAAGCGGACTTGGCCGAGCGCATGACCTGCGAGCATGTGCTGGTGGCGATGTTCCTGCCGGCGGTGCGCATGTCGCGCAGCGGTGCGCCCAACGCCGAGCGCTTCCTGCACTTTCTGGGGCGCGCCTACACCGACCCGTCGCCCGTGGTGCGCGAGTTCATCGACACGCATTACCTCGAAACCCTGGGCCGCTTCTTCTTTGCGTTTCAGCGCACGCTGCCCGAGTTGAGCCGCGACGACCTGGGTTTCCGCCTCAATTTCGCCATGGGGGCCCTGTCCGGCATCCTGGCCGGCGGCAACACCCAGCGCCTGATCCACGACTTCACCCAAGGGCAGGGCGACCAGGAGGTCACGCTGCTGTCCCGCTTGATTTCCCTGATGGTGGCGGCGCTCAAGGCGCCCTTGCCTGGGCCGGGCGACACCACCGTGCTGGACGCCATCGTCCGCATGCCGGCGGTGGCGACTCTGGCGCAAGAGGCTTGATTTTGATGTGAAAGCGGCCCACGGGCTGCCTGTTCTCCAACCGGTCTGATGCCTGTGAATGCGGGCGCAGACCACTTTCTCTGCGAGTGTTCTGATGAGTGACGGTTACCTTGACTTTGCCAACTCGGGCCTGGGCGCCAAACTGGTCAACATGCTGGGCCTGCCCAAGCCGCTGCCGCTGGAGCGCTTCCAGGCCGGCCAGCCTGTGATCCAGGGCCCCGTGCTGGTGGGCGGTGGTGCGCAGGCCCCCTTGTTGCCGGCACTGGCCAAGGTCTTCAAGGCCATCGGCGCACAGACCCTGGCCCATGAACGCCTGCCGCAATGGGTGG
>JAGNPA010000280.1 GCA_017989885.1 Aquabacterium sp. | reverse complement strand
GAGCCAAAGTCAGACCCAGGCCAGAGCCCCCGTCACGCCCCGACACCAGCGGGTAAAAAATGCGATCACGGATGGACTCCGGGATCCCCGGGCCGTTGTCTTCGATATGCAAGACCAGTGCCAGGCGATGCAACTGCCGGTTGATCGTCACCCGTCGCGCCACCCGCGTGCGCAACGTCAACAAGGCATCGCCCGCCGCCACCCGCTCGATGAGCGCCTGCGCCGCGTTGTGCGCGATGTTCAACACCGTCTGGATCAGCTGCTCGCGATCACCCCGGAACTCGGGCAAGGACGTGTCGTAGTCACGCCAGACACGCAGGCCCCTGGGGAACTCGGCCAGGATCAACGAGCGCACCCGCTCACACACCTCGTGGATGTTCACATCTCCCACCACATGCGGACGCCGGTGCGGCGCCAGCAAGCGGTCCACCAGCAACTGCAGCCGGTCGGCCTCGTGGATGATGACCTGGGTGTACTCCGTCAGCGAGCGCGACTCCAGCTCCATCTGCAGCAACTGCGCCGCGCCACGGATGCCGCCCAGCGGGTTCTTGATCTCGTGGGCCAGATTGCGGATCAGCTCCTTGTTGGCCTTCGCCTGGTCGAGCACCCGTTCCTCGCGCTCCTGGCGGGTCTGCTGCTCGGCCTCGACCAGTTCCACCAGCACCAGGTCGCCATGCTCCAGCCGCGTGGCAATCACCTGCACCGACATGACTTCGCCCACCTGCAAATGCAGGTGCCGCTTCAACTCGGCGTTCAGGCGGCTGGTCGCGTAGTCGTTGCGCGCCACGGCGGCCACCACATCACGCAGCAGGCTCGCGTCCACCAGCCAGTCGAACATCGACATGCCCAGCATGGCGCGCCGAGACAGGCCCAGGGCCTCTTCGAAGGCCGTGTTGGCGAACAGGCACAGCCCCTCTGGCGTCACCACCGACACCATGGTGGCCAGGTGATCCAGGGTTTCCAGGTGGGCGGGCAGGCTGTGTTGGGTCAGCATCTGCCACTGAGGGTCACTCGTTCTCGGGGATCTCTCCATCCCGGGGTCCCATGGATGCGTTACTTCGCGCCGCCGCCGCCGAACTTGCTCAGCTCTCGACGCAAAGAGGCCACGTCAGCTTCCTTGCGCGTCAAGGCAGCCTTCATTTCGTTGACGCGGTCCAGATACTTTTGGTAGTTGCGCTCGTCGCCACGGCGCTCCGGTTGCCCGTTGTTGAAGTCCTTCTTGAGCGACTCCAAAGCAGCCTCTTCCTTGCGGAGTTCGGCCTCCAGAATACGGCGGGCATCCGTGTCCCGCGCCTTCTGCTCTTCGGAGGCCACCTTGTTCTCGGGCGAGCTGCTCGCTGCCGACGTACCCGTGTTGCGGTTGCTGGTCGATGACGCGCGCGGCGTCATCGACTGGATCACCGTGATCGGGGCACCGTCCAGCGTCTTGCAGCCTTTGGCCGCGGCCTCTTTCGGAGACAGCGCATCGGTGTACAGGTTGCCGGGGCAACGGTAGACCTGCTGCGCGTACGCCGTACCCCCCACCGGCGCCAGCGCCAAAGTCAGGCAGGCGACAGGGCGCCAGAGCCGTGAAAAAGCGAGCGACGGTGACAAGGTGAAGTGCTTCATGTCCTGATTCTGTGATGCTGAGCCTGAGGTTCGATCCCAGTATGCCCCAGCGGTTCCGCCTGTGCGGACGCCAAAGCCAAGAAAAAAGGGCGACTCGCGCCGCCCTTTGTATCGGGATGTGAACCCCAGACCCGATCCCGAAGGATCACAGGCTGTAGTACATGTCGAACTCGACCGGGTGCGTGGCCATGCGGAAGCGGGTGACTTCCTGCATCTTCAGCTCGATGTAGGCATCCAGGTACTCATTGGTGAACACGCCACCCTTGGTCAGGAACGCGCGGTCCTTGTCCAGATACTCGAGGGCCTGATCCAGGCTGTGGCAGACGGTCGGCACCAGTGCGTCCTCTTCGGGCGGCAGATGGTACAGATCCTTCGTGGCGGCTTCGCCCGGATGGATCTTGTTTTCCACGCCGTCCAGACCAGCCATCATCAGAGCCGCGAAGGCCAGATACGGGTTGGCAGAAGGATCGGGGAAACGTGCTTCGATGCGACGGCCCTTGGGGTTGGCCACATACGGAATACGGATCGAGGCCGAGCGGTTCTTGGCCGAGTAAGCCAGCTTCACCGGGGCTTCGAAGCCAGGCACCAGACGCTTGTACGAGTTCGTACCCGGGTTGGTGATGGCGTTCAGGGCACGGGCGTGCTTGATGATGCCGCCGATGTAGTACAGGGCGAATTCGCTCAGACCTGCATAGCCGTCGCCAGCGAACAGGTTCTTGCCGTCCTTCCAGATGGACTGGTGAACGTGCATGCCGGAACCGTTGTCACCAACGATGGGCTTGGGCATGAAAGTGGCGGTCTTGCCGTAGGCATTGGCCACGTTCACGATCACGTACTTCTGCAGTTGCAGCCAGTCAGCGCGTTCGGTCAGGGTGCTGAAGCGGGTGCCGATTTCCATCTGGCCAGCGTTGGCCACTTCGTGGTGGTGCACTTCAACGGGAATGCCCAGGCTTTCCAGGATCAGGCACATTTCCGAGCGCATGTCGTGACCGGAGTCAACGGGAGGCACGGGGAAGTAGCCACCCTTGACGGTGGGACGGTAGCCGTTGTTGCCGTGCTCGTAGGAGGTACCGGTGTTCCAGGCGCCCTCTTCCGATTCGATCTTGAAGAAGCTGCCGGACATTTCGTTGCCCCAGCGGATCGAGTCGAACACGAAGAACTCGGGTTCCGGACCGAAGAAAGCCGTGTCGCCCAGGCCCGAAGCCTTCAGATAGGCTTCAGCGCGCTTGGCCAGCGAGCGAGGATCGCGCTCGTAAGGCTTGCCGTCATGCGGGTCGATGACGTCGCAAGTCAGCAGCAGGGTCGGCTCTTCGAAGAAGGGGTCGATGTTGGCGGTATTGGGGTCCGGCATCAGCAGCATGTCGGAGGCTTCAATGCCCTTCCAACCGGCGATCGACGAACCGTCAAAGGCGTGACCCGATTCGAACTTGTCTTCGTCAAAGTGAGAAACGGGCACCGTGGTGTGGTGCTCTTTGCCGCGGGTGTCGGTAAAACGGAAGTCAACGAACTTGACTTCGTTGTCCTTCACCATCTTCATCACGTCGGCGACGGTCTTGTTGGCCATCAGATGCTCCTAGCCAGAGGCTGAATGTAAAAGCGAGAAATTTGAAGCTGTCTCAAGCAACCCGGAGACAGCGCCAAAGGTATATGCAGAAAGCGTGCCATCCTACCCTTCGCCGGACGAGTCAGCACGCGCACTGAAACAGGGGCTGAATGTACATCCAGCGGGCTTGTTTGACCACTGCCGTGTCCATTCAGATACTGCAACGCACCATGATGGTGCGCTCATTTTGAGAGGATCAATTGTGCACCGTTATGGGGCCTGTGGATGCACCAAACTGAGACAAGCCGGTTTGCAGGTCTTCGAACGCCGCCTCCACCATCTCGGCGGGCCCCTTCACCCCC
>JAGNPA010000035.1:1243-10578 GCA_017989885.1 Aquabacterium sp. | reverse complement strand
GTCATCGCGCATCCGCACGGCGTTGTCATAGTCCATCTGCGCGACCTTGGCCTTGATGCTTTGCACGCGCACCTCGCCCTGTGCGCGGGCCATGGCTTGGGTCGCACGCTGGCGCATGGCCACCACGCCGTCGAGCTGGCGCTGCAGATCGGTGGTGTCCATCTGCGCGATCATGTCGCCGACGTTGACGAGGTCACCCTCGTGCACGGCAATGGTCTGCACCTGCCCCGGGAATTTGGTCGCGATCTCGATGCGTTGAACGTCCAGACGACCGTTGCCGGAGACGATCTTGGGAGCAGCTTCTTCGGAGCGAAGGACGCCCCAGGTGGCCCAGGCACCGGAGACCGTGAGCGCGGACACCACAGCGCCCAGGATGAAGCCGCGATAGGGATGGAGAGAGAACTTCATGGCAGTCACTTTGATGGTTCGGTCACTAGATGATCGACCCAGCAAAATGCTTGGACATTGAAGTAGATCAGATGCCACACGACCCCATTCAAGGGGTCTGTCGCACAGGAATACCGGGTGTCAGACAGGCATCCCAGGCACCCCAGGGTTTGCCCATCCCCGAAGCAAAAGGCGCCCGGATGGGCGCCTGCACTCAACCGGGTCGACCATCCACTCGGGGTTGGCCATACCAGCGCCAGTGGCGCGCGCTCCACGCGCCCAGCGTCAGCAGCCACAGCGTGGCCGCAGCCAGCAACAGATGACTGGCTTGAGCAGGCCAGAGCGTGGCGGTCAGCCTCGTCAGCGTTGCCAGTTGCAAGCCCCAGAAGAGTCCCCAGGCCATCGCATCAGCCGCCAGGACGCGGCCACTGTGCCCGCAGCTCACGCGGGTGACCATGGCCAGCAGCACGCTGCCCAGAAAGCCCATCGTCAATGCATGCAGGGGCAGCAGCGTAGGGATGTCCACGCCCTGAGCGCGCATCCCCACGGTGAAGGCATCCAGGCAGAAGGCCACACCCAGCCAGACAAAACCCAGGTGCAGCATCGCCAGCAAACGGTTGCGCAAGCTGCGCCACAAGCCCCAGCGCACGGCCAAGGCCAGGATCAGCACGCCTGACACCAGGGCCGTGCCAAAGCGCACCCTCCACAGCCAGGACGGCGTGGGCAGGCCACGCGCTTCCAGCCACACCCAGGCCCCTTGCACCAAGACCATGCCCAGCAGGGTCCACAGCAACCAGTTGGGGCGCCAGGCATCCAGGCTGGGCACGGCCGAGGCCGAAAAGAACGGGATCATGCGGTGAGCCACCACCACATACACCGGCACGATGAAGCACCACAAACCCAGCAGCACCGCCGTGCGCACCACGGCGTAAGCCTGGGTGGCCAGGCCCACGGCGCTCGCCATCATGACCAGCAAGCCGATCAGGCTCGCTGCGGCAATCAGGCTGGCGTGCAGGCGATCGGTGGCCGGGCTGCGCTGGACCATGCCCACGAAGCGTCCCGACAGCATCGCCCAACCCAAGGTGACCAGCGCCATGCCTGCCGCGGCCAGGGTGTGATGCACATACGCCCCCACCAGCACGGTGGTCCAGCCGGCCACCATGGCCAGCACACCGGGCAGGATCTGCCGCGCACTCACCTCGGGCGCACGCAACCATTTGGGGCCGGCCGTGAACAGAAAGCCCGTGAAGAACAGGGGCATGAACCCCAGGCTCATCAGCAGCGCGTGCACAAAGGTCTCCGGCACGGCCATGCCCATGTGCCAGGCCCCGCTGCTGCGACCCACCATCACCAGCCACCACCACAGCGCCGCGATGCTCATCACCGCCACGGCACTGGCAAACGCCAGCCGGTGCGGGGCATGCAACAACAAGGCCCAGCGCCACACGGCTGGCTGCAACTTGGCTTGCGCACGAGCCTGAGCCGGCGTCATTGATGCCGACGACGCTGGCTTGGCATGGGGCGACTGTGGTTTGAGAGGAATGATCGGGCGAGTCGGCTTGTCAGCGGGCATGGTGCGTGGTGGGACGCCCTGCAAACGGCCAACGAGGCGGTCCCACGGCGTCCAGCGTGTTCTTGAGGAGCAGACCATACTCGGTATCGCCCTCCATGACCATCCGCCGATCGAAGAACAAGGTGTCCGGGTCGTCCTGGCCTTGCAGCAGGCGCCAGTAGACCTGGGCCGTGGCCTTCAGGCGCAGCGCCACGGGCTGCCCCGCTGACGCAGGTGACAGGCCCCGAGGCCCAGCCTGCAAACGGCAGGTGATGCCCAGGTCATCGACCACGAGTTCCACCACCCGACCTGAAAGCTCGGCCTGGGTGGCTTCGTCCACCTGGGGCCACCACAGGCGGTTGAGCGCCTGCGCCATCACCATCGAAGGCGGCCACACCGGCAGGCGCCGCACCACTTCACGCAAAAGCTGTTTCATGAGTTGACCCACACCATGCCCGGGCGCTGGGGCCGGGCGTACCCATTGGACAAAGGTCCCGGCATGCGCAGGGCCTGGACGGCCGCGATCGCCTCGCTGCTGGACGCACCGTGGTTCATCACCGCATCGAACTGGCGCAGCACCTCGGCAAAGTCCTGCGAGGTGGGCGACAGGCGCAGACGCTGCACCCCTGCCGCCTGCAAGGCTTCGCGCTCGCCCAGCAGGCACTGCACCGTGCCGGACTGGGTCTGGATGCCATTGAGCGAGAGGAAGTCCTGCCCTTCACGCGTGCGCAAGGCCAGCCCATCGGGGTCATCCAGGCAGCGGAACTCGCAGTGGTCTTTCTGCAAATGATGGTGACGCGCGGTGAAGCAACGTGCCGACAAGGCCAGCGGCATGCGCCCGAAAGCAAACACCTCGCTTTGCACCGCCGCTCCCGGCGGGCACACCTTGCCCACGTCGGGCAAGGACATCTCCACCGGGGCCACCCAGCGCGTGGCGCCCAGCGCCGCGTATTCAGCCAAGGACGGGGCGCTGTACACGTTCACATGCAGGCCGATCACCCAGGGTGAATGCCCGGCCAGCAAGCGCACGGCAGCGGTGTCATTGGCCTCCAGCATGAAATCGCCCTGCTCGACCCAGCGGCGCAGGCTGCGCAACTCGGCTTCGGTCTCCAGCAAGGCCTGGGTGCCGATCACCACCTCCTTGCCCGCCGCTCTCAAATCACGCGCCAGGGACAGCCAGTCCTCGGGCTTCATCTCATGGCGACGTGAACACACCACCTCACCCAGGCACACCGTGTGCGCGGGCGAATCGGCCACCTCGGCGTAGAACGCCGTCAGGGTATCCCGGGACCAGTAGTACTGCACCGGCCCCACACTCAGCTTGAACATGTCCATCCTTTGCGCCAGCATGGGCGCTCATTGCCACGGGCGCGAGAAGGCGCCCAAGGTGTGCTGCTGCCCCTCGGCCAGGCGGCCCAGCGCGGCGGTCCAGGCGGGCTGCACCGTGTAACGCTCGGGCTGCGCCCGGCAGGCGTCGATGGCCTGGCGCCAGGTGCGCGTCACCTGCTCCACGTACGCGGCACTGCGCTGGCGTCCTTCGATCTTGATGGCCGACACACCCGCGCGCATCAGGTCCGGCAAGATGGCCAGGGTGTTGAGGCTGGTGGGCTCCTCGATGGCGTAGTCGACCGTGCCCTCCACGTCAAAGCGCCCCTTGCACAGCGTCGGATAGCCGCGTGACTCGTTGGGTTCAAACTGATCAATCAGGATGCCACCCAGGCGTGCATCCACGCGATCACCACACTGATCCCAGCGCACCGCCGACGGGGGCGAACACACCCCGGCGTTGTTGGGCGACTGCCCGGTGGCATACGACGACAGCGCGCAGCGCCCTTCCACCATCACGCACAGGCTGCCAAAGCCGAACACCTCGATCTCGACCGAGGTGTGGCGGATCAGGTGCGCCACCTGCGACAGGGTCAACACGCGGGGCAAGACGGCACGCTGGATGCCATAGCGCTCGCGGTAGAACTCGATGGCCTCGTAGTTCGTCGCCGAGGCCTGCACCGACAGATGCAGGCGCAAGTCGGGATGCGTGCGGCGCGCATACGCCATCACGCCGGGGTCGGCCAGGATCAGGGCGTGGACGCCAATGTCCGCCGCCACGTCCACCGCATCGAACCAGCGCTGCGGCGTCTCGGCCTGCGCATAGGTGTTCAGGGCCATCAGCACCTTGCGGCCCCGGTCGCGGGCGTACTGAACGCCTTGTCGCGCCTGCTTCAGGTCAAAGTTCAAACCCGCAAAGTTGCGCGCATTGGTCACATCCTTGAGGCCCATGTAGACCGCATCGGCACCCGCGTCCACCGCCAGTTGCAGCGAACGCAGCGAGCCTGCCGGACACACCAGTTCCGGGCCTTGAGTGGCATTCATCTCCAGCCTTTCATCCAAGGACCGGCAGGCGTCGCCCCACGGGCAAACCCTTGATCGGTCCATCGGGCGAATTCTGGTGACGAGACCGTGTCAGGGTTTTGAGATGACGCAAAGCAAACCGACCGGACGACCCGATCCGCCCGGCGCATCGTTCAAAAGAACGATGGCGGCCTGTCACATCGTCCGATCAGCCCGTTTTGATGCGCAGCAAGAGCCCGTCACTTCGCAGCCTTGCCCCCTCCCCAAAACCGCTTCACTGGCTCATGATCCGTACACCCATCGTTCACCCGAACCCGACGCACGTTGGGACCCCGCCATGGCTCGCGAAAACGAACAACTCACCCTGCTGTACGCCTGCTCCGGTTGCTCCAGTGCCGCGCAACTCGCCAACCACCTCGCCGTCCGACTGGACCGTGAAGGCAGCGCCGAGATGTCGTGCATTGCCGGTGTGGGCGGACATGTGCCCAAGCTGGTCCGCACCGCTCAGGAGGCAGTGCAACACGGCCGCCCCATCGTCGCGATCGACGGCTGCGCCCTCGCCTGCGTGAAGGCCTCTCTGGCACAGCACGGTCTCAGCCCCACGGTGCACATCCAACTGGCGCAACGTGGCGTCAAGAAGGTCTACCGGACCGATTTTGACGAAGACCAGGCCCGCGAGCTCCTGCCCGAATTGCGCCAGCAGGTGCAGGCCCTGAACGCACAGTACGCGGCGCAGACCGCACACCGGTCATCGCCCGGCGGGTGACTTTTTCTACCGGACTCAGGTAGGCGCCACCCCCAGCGCGCCCACGGCGTGCTGGCTCAGGTAGCCACAGTTGTCACAGATGATGGCCAAGGTGGGAATGGAAGCCCCCGTGAGCGTCACGCTCTTGACGTCGGGCTGCAGCACATTGACCAGACAGGCATCGACCATCAGAAACTTCTCGTTGCCACACATCGGGCAAGCCTCGGACCGGCCATTGGCGCGGATTCTCTGCGTGAGCGCGCCAATGAATTCCTGCTTTTTTTCTTCTGACAGCATGGGAGCTCCGTTGAACGACAGGGGGACAACCGTGTTCGATTCTAGGGGGCAATTGTTTCAACCCTGCATCACCCGTAGCACGCCAGCCGCTGCACATCCGGAATGTGGATCTGGCGGCGGTTCACGGCGATCAGGCCGTTGGCCTGCAGTTCGTGGAGGATGCGGGAAAAGTGCTCGGGAGTGACAGACAGCAGCGAGGCGATCGTGCCTTTGCTGGCCGGCAAGGACACCGTGGCATCGCGCTGCGAGACGGGCACCTGCCCGACATCAGGCGAGTGCACCAGATAGTCCACCACACGCTTGATGCCCGAGTGCAGGGTCAGGGCTTCGATGTCACGCACCAGACCCGCAAAGCGGCGCGACAGGTCGGTGATGAAGCGCAATGCCATCTCGGGGCTGCGGTTCAGCTCGGTCATCAGCACGTCCTTGGGCACCTCGACCATCTGAACGTCGGCCAGGGCGCTGGCATTGACGCTGTGTGGCTGGTCATTGAACAAGAGGGCCTCGGTCACGCAGCCCCCTGCGCCCACCACTTCAATGACCTTCTCGTGGCCATTGGGGCCTTTCGCGTAGAGCTTCACCAGCCCATCCACCACGAGGTACAGATCCTCGCAGTCGTCCCCGGCCGCAAAGATCTCGGTGCCGCGCTGCACGCGCCGAACACACGATGCGGCCGCGATGCGCTGCAACTCCGCCTCGGACATGTTCTGAAACAAGACCTGACTGCCCAGATAGGACACCACATCCAAGCGACGCGAAACCATGTTTGACCCTCCAAAATCCGATGAATTGAGTAGGATTCTGGGTATAAGTCAGGGGTGTGGATTTGATGCTGCGCAAAGCCACCCTCACGGATGACCCCCTCGTTTCCCCCTCGTCCGAATGGCGTACGCCCTTCAGTTGAGCGAGGAAACTTCAAGCGGGCGCACGCCCCTCAGCAGGGCGGATACCAGGACGAGTCGACCTCGTTGAAGATCGAACTGCTGTCGACGTCCATGTCGTGATACGGCCCGGTGCCGCTGTGCTCGGCCGTCGATGCCGGGACGAACTTGCCCGACTTGACGTCAAAGACGTGGATTTCACCGTCTTCGATGACGTAGTGCCAGCCATGCAGGGCAATCTGGCGCTTCTCCACCCGCTGGCGCACCATCGGGTAGTCCATCAGGCGTTCGAGTTGCAGTACCACGGAGCGCTGCTCGGTGCGACGCAAGGCTTCCTCTGTCACCTGCACCGGCAACGTCGCCTCACGGGCCAGATCCAGCCAGGCGTTGAGGTTCTGCGCTTCCGGGGAGATTTCTTCGTAGAGCGCCTTCACGGCGCCGCAGTGCGAGTGCCCGCAGACCACGATGTGGCTGACGTGCAGATTGAGCACTGCGTATTCAATGGCCGCCGCCGTGCCATGCAGGCCGTGCAGCCCGTTGTAGGGTGGTACCAGTGCGCCGACGTTGCGCACGATGAACAGTTCACCTGGCCCAGCCCCCGTCAACATGTAAGGCAAGAGGCGGGAGTCGGAGCACCCAACGAACAGGATCGTTGGGTGCTGCCCCTGCTCAACCAACGCCTTGAACTGCCCCTGGTACTGGGGGAAGTAGTCCGTTCGAAAGCGGCGGATCCGCTTGAGCAGTTCGTCATCCATGCGTTTACTGCAACAGCGGTGAGTCAGCCACATCCAGGTCCACGCCGCGGACCTCCCAACGGCCGGCCAGCAACTGCATGGCCTGGCGCAGCGCCGTCACCCAGACCTGCTGGCGCAGAGACTGGGCCACGGCGTCTTGCACGACCTCGAAAGGCTGCATCTGACCGGGGTCGCGCTGCAGCACCTCGACCACGTGCAGGCCGAAACGGCTGTGCACCAGTCGCGGCAAGACACCCACGTTGGCGGTGCCCTCGTCCTGCCCGAACAGCTCGCGGGCGAACTCTGGCGCGCAATCGGCCGCACTGAGCCAGCCCAGGTCGCCGCCCTGCGTGGAGCTGGGGCAGTTGGACAGGTCAGCGGCCACCTCGGCAAAGCGACGCGGCTCGGCACGCACATCCAGCAAGGCCTGCTCGGCGCGCAGGCGCAAGGCCTTCACGTCGACGCCTGGCGTGACCGCGAACAGAATGTGGCGCGCCTGCACGCGCTCACCCAGCGCGTACTGCGAAGGGTGAGCGGCGTAATGCCGCCGGCAGGACGCCTCATCGGGTTCAGGCACCTGCAGGTTCTGGGCGAGCCACAGGTCGATGGCCTCGGCGGCCGCCTCGGTCATCACACCGTCGACCGGTTGAGGATCGTCGGCGGCCAGCAGGCCCTCGTCGATGGCCGCCTGGCGCAACAACTCCAGGCTGGCACGTTGGCGGCACTCTGCTTCGGTCAGGCTGGCCGCGTCATCGGCCAGCAGCACGTCACCGACACGCAGGGGGAGCGCCCCTGCGGTGGAAAGGTTCACGCTCATCATGCCCTCACCTCTCACTTGTTGATGCCGATCTTGCGGCTGCGCACGACCTGCCACGGACGAGCGATGTAGCCAACCGAGGCAAAGCCGCTCCACACGTGCACCAGACGGGTGAAGGGGAAGATGGCGAACAAGCTCATGCCCATGAACATGTGGATCTTGAAGACCACGGACACGTCGGTGATGAAGCTGGGGGCATCACCCTGGAACGTGACCAGGTGCTGTGCCCACGACATCAACTTGAGCATGGTGGCGCCATCGCTGTGTTGCACGGACAGCGGCACCGTGGACAGGCCCAGCAGCAGCGTGGCCAGAATCCAGAACAGCACCAGGAAGTCACGACCACGCGAGGTGGCGCGCACGCGAGGGTTGGTCAGGCGGCGATGGATCAGCAGGATCAGGCCGATCAAGGCGATGACCCCCAAGATGCCACCGGCCACCACGGCCAGCATCTGCTTCTGCCCGGCCGTCACGCCCAGGGCGTGGATCACGGCGTGAGGCGTCAACATGCCCACGAAGTGACCAAAGAACAGGCCGATGATCCCCAGGTGGAACAGGTTGGAGCCCACGCGCAGCGAGCCCGTGGACAACATCTGGCTCGATTCACTGCGCCACGAGTATTGCTCGCGGTCAAAGCGCATCAGGCTGCCAAAGATGAACAAGGCGCCGCAGATGTAGGGATAGATGCCGAAGATGAATTGATGAGAGAGGCTCATGCTGATGCTCCTCGTTGGGGGGTCGATGCGGTCCGCCGCACGATCTGGATGGGTTGAGGCTGATCAGGGCTTTGCTGCCCCTTGCTGCTGCAACCGGCGAAGGCTTCTGGTTCTGCCCAGGCTGCGTCGATGTCCTCGTCTTCCGGCACTTCCACGCTCTCCACGGGATGTTGTCCGATCTCAAGCACAGCAGCCAAGACGTGCGCATACAAACTGCGCCGCTTGAGCAAGGCAGCATGGATGGCATTGAGGATGTGCGCGATCTCGCCGATGAACTCCCGCATCTGAGATGCGGGCAAGGTCGAGGCGAACTCAAGGACCACGGGCAGATAGTCGGGCAACTCGCCACCGATCTTGTCAGGATCGAGTAACAGCCCGCCTTGCTCATAGGTCTTGACCAGGTCAATCATGGCCGGACCACGGTCACGCGAGTCCCCATGCACGTGCTCAAACAGATGCAGGGAAGTTGCGCGTCCACGGTCGAAAAGGTCAACGTAACCTTGCTCGACTTCCATGACTTCCATGTCCAGCCACGAACTCAGCAACATGCTCAGTCCACGCAGACGATTGGGCGACAGAGCCGCCTCGTCAAAGAGCACCTTCTGCAGGTCAGGCACCAGCTCGCGCAGGCCCTGATCCGGGTAGGTCAGCATGCGTGCCAAAGCGCGCATGCTGTAGGCAGCCGGCTGGGCGCCGGCCTTGGTTTGAAGGGCGCCAAACATGCTCACACCTCCGACTTGATGGGAATGGTGCGCTTCTTGGTTCCACCAAACAGGCTGGAATCGCTTGCACCATCCGAACAACCGTTGCCAAAGGTGAAGCCGCAGCCACCGCGCAGATCGAACGCATCCTCGGCG
>JAGNPA010000035.1:0-1143 GCA_017989885.1 Aquabacterium sp. | reverse complement strand
CTCCGACTTGATGGGAATGGTGCGCTTCTTGGTTCCACCAAACAGGCTGGAATCGCTTGCACCATCCGAACAACCGTTGCCAAAGGTGAAGCCGCAGCCACCGCGCAGATCGAACGCATCCTCGGCGTACTCACGGTGAGCCGACGGGATCACGAAGCGGTCTTCGTAGTTGGCAATGGCCATCACGTGGTACATGTCCTCCACCGTGTGCTTGTCCATCGCCACCTGGGCCAGCACCTCTGTGTTCTCGACGCCGTCCACGTGGCGGCTGCGCATGTAAGCGCGCATCGCCAGCATGCGTTCCAGCGCACGGGTCACCGGGAAGGTGTCGCCCGCGGTCAGCAGGTTGGCCAGGTACTTGACCGGGATGCGCAGCTGCTTGACGTCGGGGATCTGACCATTGACGCCCAGATCGCCCACGTTGGCCGCAGCCTGGATGGGAGACAGAGGCGGCACGTACCAG
This sequence comes from Aquabacterium sp., assembly GCA_017989885.1. Classification (GTDB taxonomy): domain Bacteria; phylum Pseudomonadota; class Gammaproteobacteria; order Burkholderiales; family Burkholderiaceae_C; genus Aquabacterium. The sequence goes on along the minus strand of JAGNPA010000035.1, from coordinate 680 downwards.
ACCATCGGCAGTGTGCGGTACTCAGGGTGCAGCGGCAGCGCGACCTTCCAGTCCACAGCCATCTTGTAGACGGGGCTGTGGCGGGCGGCGACCAGCCAGGCCTCGGGGATACCATCCTTGCGGGCCTGCTCGATCACCTTCGGATCGTTGGGGTCCAGGAACAGGTCCAGTTGGGCCTGGTACAGGTCACGGTCGTGCTCGACGCTGGCCGCAGCCTGGATGCCGTCTGCGTCATACAGCAGCACGCCCAGGTAGCGGATGCGGCCCACGCAGGTTTCGGAGCAGACCGTGGGTTGGCCGGCTTCGATACGTGGATAGCAGAAGATGCACTTCTCGGCCTTGCCCGACTTCCAGTTGTAGTAGATCTTCTTGTAAGGACAGCCCGAGACGCACATGCGCCAGCCGCGGCACTTGTCCTGGTCAATCAGGACGATGCCGTCTTCCTCGCGCTTGTAGATCGAGCCGGAAGGGCACGATGCCACGCAGGCAGGGTTCAGGCAGTGCTCGCACAGGCGAGGCAAGTACATCATGAAGGTGTTTTCGAACTGACCGTAGATGTCCTTCTGGATGTCTTCGAAGTTCTGGTCCTTGCTGCGCTTGCTGAACTCGCCGCCGAGAATTTCTTCCCAGTTCGGGCCCCACTCGATCTTCTCCATGCGCTGACCGGTGATCAGGCTGCG
>JAGNPA010000034.1 GCA_017989885.1 Aquabacterium sp. | reverse complement strand
GCGCAAACCGGTCGAGCAGATCAACGCTGAGCCAGAGGCTTGACGTCGCGCTTCTCGGCGCCGACGAACAGCTGACGGGGACGGCCGATCTTGTACTCAGGGTCGCCGATCATTTCGTTCAGCTGAGCGATCCAGCCCACGGTACGCGCCAGGGCGAAGATGGCGGTGAACAGCTGCACGGGGATGCCGATGGCGCGCTGGACGATGCCGGAGTAGAAGTCGACGTTCGGGTACAGCTTGCGCGACACGAAGTAGTCGTCTTCCAGAGCGATCTTTTCCAGGGCCATGGCCAGCTTGAACAGCGGGTCGTTTTGCAGGCCCAGCTCGTTCAGCACCTCGTGGCAGGTTTCGCGCATCAGCTTGGCGCGCGGGTCGTAGTTCTTGTACACGCGGTGACCAAAGCCCATCAGCTTGGTGCCGGAGTTCTTGTCCTTGACCTCGGCGATGAACTCGCCAATCTTCTCGACACCGCCCTTGCGCTGGATTTCTTCCAGCATGTTGAGCGCAGCTTCGTTGGCACCACCGTGAGCAGGACCCCACAGGCAGGCCACGCCAGCAGCAATGGCCGCAAACGGGTTGGTGCCCGACGAACCGCACAGACGCACGGTCGAGGTGGAGGCGTTTTGCTCGTGGTCAGCGTGCAGGATGAAGATGCGGTCCATGGCGCGAACCAGGACTTCGTTGACCTTGTAGTCTTCGCAAGGCGTGGCGAACATCATGCGCATGAAGTTCTCGGTGTACGAGAGGTCGTTGCGCGGGTAGATGTAAGGCTGGCCGACCGAGTACTTGTACGCCATGGCCACCAGGGTGGGCATCTTGGCGATCAGGCGAATGGCCGCGATCTGACGGTGCTCGGGGTTATTGATGTCGGTGCTGTCGTGGTAGAAAGCCGACAGGGCACCCACCAGACCGGTCATGACGGCCATCGGGTGAGCATCACGGCGGAAGCCACGCAGGAAGAACTGCATCTGCTCGTTCACCATGGTGTGCTGCGACACCAGGTTGGAGAACTCGCCCTTTTCCGTGGCGTTCGGCAGTTCGCCGTTCAGCAGCAGGTAGCAGGTTTCCAGGAAGTCACAGTTGGTGGCCAGCTGCTCGATGGGGTAGCCGCGGTACAGCAGCTCACCCTTGTCACCGTCGATGTAGGTGATCTTGGAGTTGCACGAAGCTGTGGACAGGAAGCCAGGGTCGTAGGTGAACTTGCCGGTCTGGCCGTACAGCTTGCGGATGTCAATCACATCCGGGCCGACAGAACCCTTGTAGATCGGCAGTTCCATACTGGGGCTGCCGTCAGAAAACGACAGGGTGGCTTTCACGTCGGACGGGGTCATGAGCACTCCTAAGGGATCGGTCTTGTGTGGAAAGAGGTCTTGGACAGGGATATCCCGAGTCCTGATTATCGGCCCTCACCAGGCCCCTGACGCCAGATGGCTGTCGGGAGCCGGCTTGGATTACGCCTTGGCAACTCGCATCATGGACAGCACCTGCACGATTTCAGGCTTGAGCAGATCACCTTGCGGCTCTTTGCGAGCCAGCAGGAGATCGAGCAAGTCATTGTCGGACAGCTCCATCAGTTCGAGCAAGCCCTGCACCAAGGGCGTGGTCAGGTTCTCGCCGTGGCGCTCGAAAAACTTGTCAATGAACAAGTCATTTTCGAGCAGCCCCCGACGACAGCGCCAGCGAATCCGACGCAGCACATCCGGGTCAGGCGTGAGATCGGTAGAGACAGGAGCTTGGGTCATCGGGGCAGGCCAGGAAACGCAGACGGTTCAGGAAATTCAGATCGACAGGATCAGACGGCGCGCTTGACCATCAGTTCCTTGATCTTGCCAATGGCCTTCGTGGGGTTGAGGCCCTTCGGGCACACGTCCACGCAGTTCATGATGGTGTGGCAACGGAACAGACGGTACGGGTCTTCCAGGTTGTCCAGGCGAGCCGAGGTGGCCTGATCGCGGCTGTCCGCGATGAAGCGGTAGGCCTGCAGCAGACCGGCAGGGCCCACGAACTTGTCGGGGTTCCACCAGAAGCTGGGGCAGCTGGTCGAGCAGCTGGCGCACAGGATGCACTCGTACAGGCCGTCGAGCTCTTCGCGCTCTTCGGGCGACTGCAGGCGCTCCTTGTCGGGCAGCGGCGTGTCGTTGATCAGGTAGGGCTTGATCGAGTCGTACTGCTTGAAGAACTGCGTCATGTCCACGTACAGGTCGCGGATCACGGGCAGACCCGGCAGCGGCTTGAGCACGATGGTGCCCGGCAGCGTGCGCATGTTGGTCAGGCAGGCCAGACCGTTCTTGCCGTTGATGTTCATCGCGTCGGAACCGCACACGCCTTCACGGCAGGAGCGGCGGAACGAGATGGTAGGGTCGACCTTCTTGAGCTTGACCAGGGCGTCCAGCAGCATGCGTTCGTTGCCGTCGAGTTCGATCTCGATGGTCTGCATGTAGGGCTTGACGTCCTTATCAGGATCGTAGCGATAGATCTGGAAAGTGCGCTTTTGGCTCATGGTGTATTCCTAATGTGTCGCTGACGATCAGAACGTACGGGCCTTCGGAGGAACGGATTCCGCCGTCAGGGGCTGCAGGTTGACCGGCTTGTAATCCAGGCGGCTGCCTTCGGAGTACCACAGCGAGTGACGCATCCAGTTGGCATCGTCACGATCAGGGAAGTCGTCGTGGGCGTGGGCGCCACGGCTTTCCTTGCGGGCTGCAGCGGCCACCATGGTGGCTTGTGCGGCTTCGATCAGGTTTTCGACTTCCAGGGCTTCGACACGGGCGGTGTTAAAGACCTTGGAGTTGTCCTTCAGGCCGATGCTGGAGACGCGCTCACGCACGGCTGCGATCTTCTTGACGCCTTCGTCCATGATGGCTTGCGTGCGGAACACGCCAGCGTGGGTCTGCATGGTCGAGCGGATGTCGTTGGCCACGTCTTGCGAGTACTCGCCATTCTTGGCCGAGTCCAGGCGTGCCAGGCGTGCCAGGGTCTTGTCGGCTGCGTCCTTGGGCAGAGGCTTGTGGCTCTTGGTCTTGAGGTTGAAGTCGACGATGTGGTTGCCCGCAGCGCGACCGAACACGACCAGGTCGAGCAGGGAGTTGGTGCCCAGGCGGTTGGCGCCGTGCACCGACACGCAGGAGCACTCACCCACGGCGTACAGACCGTTGATGATGTCGTTGTGCTTGCCGTTGGCCGGGATCACGACCTGACCGTGGACGTTCGTCGGGATGCCACCCATCTGGTAGTGGATGGTCGGGACCACAGGAATGGCTTCCTTGGTGATGTCGACGTTGGCGAAGTTGTGGCCGATTTCTTCCACCGAAGGCAGGCGCTTGCGGATGGTGTCGGCGCCCAGGTGGGTCATGTCCAGCAGGATGTAGTCCTTGTTGGGACCACAGCCACGGCCTTCCTTGATTTCCTGGTCCATCGAGCGGGACACGAAGTCACGCGGTGCCAGGTCCTTCAGGGTGGGCGCGTAACGCTCCATGAAGCGCTCGCCGTTGCTGTTGCGCAGGATCGCGCCTTCACCACGGCAGCCTTCGGTCAGCAGCACGCCCGCGCCGGCCACGCCGGTGGGGTGGAACTGCCAGAATTCCATGTCTTCCAGGGGGATGCCAGCGCGTGCGGCCATGCCCAGGCCGTCACCGGTGTTGATGAAGGCGTTGGTGGAAGCCTGGTAGATGCGGCCGGCACCACCGGTGGCCAGCAGCACGGTCTTGGCTTGCAGCACGTGCACTTCGCCGGTTTCCATTTCCAGCGCGGTCACGCCCACGGCGTCGCCTTCGGCATCACGGATGATGTCCAGGGCCATCCATTCCACGAAGAACTGGGTGCGGGCCTTGACGTTTTGCTGGTACAGGGTGTGCAGCAGGGCGTGGCCGGTACGGTCAGCGGCAGCGCAAGCGCGTTGCACGGGCTTTTCACCGTAGTTGGCGGTGTGACCACCGAACGGACGCTGGTAGATGGTGCCGTCGGCATTGCGGTCGAACGGCATGCCGAAGTGTTCGAGCTCGTACACCACCTTGGGTGCTTCACGGCACATGAACTCGATGGCGTCCTGGTCGCCCAGCCAGTCGGAGCCCTTGATGGTGTCGTAGAAGTGATAGTGCCAGTTGTCTTCGGACATGTTGCCCAGCGAGGCACCGATACCGCCCTGAGCGGCCACCGTGTGCGAGCGGGTGGGGAAGACCTTGGACAGCACGGCCACGTTCAGGCCAGCCAGGGACAGTTGCAGCGACGCGCGCATGCCGGAGCCGCCGGCCCCGACGATCACGACGTCAAACTTGCGGGTAGGAAGAGAAGAGGTAGCGCTCATTTTTTACAGTCTCCACAGCACTTGGATGGCCCAGCCGGCACAACCCACGAGCCAAACGATGGCAAATACATACAGGCTCAAGCGGATGCTGACCGGCTTGATGTAGTCCATGAAGATTTCGCGCACACCCACCCACACGTGGTAGAGCATGGCCAAGATGACCACGAAGGTCAGCGTCTTCATCCACTGCGACGAGAAGATGCCCGCCCAGCTGTCGTAGCCCACTGGGCCGCCAAAAATCACCTGGGCCAGCAGCACGATGGTGAACAGGGCCATCAGCACAGCCGTGACGCGCTGCGCCATCCAGTCGCGCAGACCGTAGTGCGCACCGGTCACGATGCGCTTGGTTCCGTAGTTTTGAGACATGGTTGTTGTTTCCTGCAGTCGAGACGTGGGGATCAGAACAGGCCGAAGAGCTTCGCGGCCAGCACCACAGTCAGGCCCGTGCTCAGCACCAGGGTGGTGACAGCGGTCGACTTGCCCGCTTGCTTGGAGTAGGAGTGCGTCACTTCCATCAGCAGGTGACGCATGCCGGCGGTGAAGTGCACCAGATAGGCCCAGATCAGCGCCAGGGCGACGAGCTTGAAGAACCAGCCGGGGATCGCACCGTCGGCGCAACCGACCGTGAACACCGAGGTGAAGGCCTCGTAAGAGATCTCCGACGTGACGCTCGCGTCGAACATCCAGATGATGAAGGGCATCAGCAGGAACATCAGTGCGCCGCTGATCCGGTGCAGGATCGAGACGATCCCGGCCAGAGGCAAGCGATAGTGGACGATGTCCGTCACGTGGATGTTCCGGTAGACGGGGCGTGGGGTTTTCGCGTTGTCAGCCATGTTGTAAGGGCTCCTGCCGAGCGTCAAAAATCTGTCAAGGAAAGTGGGGATTTTAGGGCAATCCCCAGCCCGACGTTTTCACGTTGTTGTCTGCCAGCCTGAGACAAGCACACAACAAGACGCAAAAGGGGTACACGATCTGTCTGTCAACTCAGCTCGTTTCGGTAGTAATGACGGTCTGTGCGGTAGAGGCCGCGGCGCAATTCGACGGGTTGGTCACCGTAGGTGAAGGACAGGCGCTCGACGCTCAGCAGCGGACTGCCCACCTCCACCTGCAGCACACTGGCCACTGCGGCGTCGGCCAGGACGGCACGGATTTTTTCTTCGGCACGGATCATGCGTACGCCGAATTCGGATTCGAAAAGGCCGTACATCGGACCCTGGTATTGGCTCAGGCGATCGGCGGTCAGACCCTTGAAGAGGTGACCTGGCAGCCAGATGTCATCGAGCACGACCGGCTGGCCGGCGAAATGCAGCACGCGGCGCACTTCGACCACCATGTCACCGGACTTGAGTTGCAGCGCACGCGCCACATCGGCCGGGGCACGCAGGCGACGGCAGTCGAGGAATTCGCGACGTGAGGCGTCGGGGGACTGGTCGGGGTGATCGGGCGCCAGTCGCAGGAAGCGGAACTGCACCTGCTCTTCGGCATGGGTGGCCACGAAGGTGCCTTTGCCCTGCCGGCGCATGAGGAGGTTTTCAGCCGCGAGTTCGTCAACCGCCTTGCGCACCGTGCCTTGGCTGACCTTGAAACGGGCCGCCAGCTCGAGTTCGCTCGGGATGGCCTCGCCAGGACGCCACTCACCGGCCTGCAGGCTGCGCAGGATGAGGGCCTTGATTTGCTGGTACAGCGGGCTGAAGGACGGGCCGGCTGCACCTGCGCCCACGCCTGTCGACACCACGGTGTCGGGCATTGAAGCGAAAGGCGGAGGGGTCACCACAGCGTCAAGGTCTCGGTTGTCGATCGGGGTATGATCGTTGGTTGGTGTCGGCCAGCATGGATGAACGCTGACCGGACGCCATTGCACCACAACTGCCAGCCAAAGTCCACAAGTAGATAAAAGACATCTTATATAAGATATCAGACCATGGGCAAAGCGCGGTGATCTGTGCATAGACGGCTGCGCGACGCTACACTTGTGGGTTTTCCATTAATCCGCCCTCACTTTTTCGGAGTTGCATATGAGCAAAGCACCCGTTCGCGTCGCCGTCACCGGCGCCGCTGGTCAAATTGGTTACGCCCTTCTGTTCCGCATCGCCTCTGGCGAAATGCTGGGCAAGGACCAGCCCGTGATCCTGCAACTGCTGGAAATCCCCGACGAAAAGGCCCAGAACGCGCTCAAGGGCGTGATCATGGAGCTGGAAGACTGCGCTTTCCCGCTGCTGGCCGGTATCGAGGCTCACTCCGACCCGATGACCGCCTTCAAGGACACCGACTACGCTTTGCTGGTCGGCGCACGTCCTCGCGGCCCTGGCATGGAGCGCGCTGACCTGCTGGCTGCCAACGCCCAGATCTTCACCGCTCAGGGCAAGGCTCTGAATGCTGTCGCTTCGCGCAACGTCAAGGTGCTGGTCGTCGGCAACCCTGCCAACACCAACGCGTACATCGCCATGAAGTCGGCTCCGGACCTGCCGGCCAAGAACTTCACCGCCATGCTGCGCCTGGACCACAACCGCGCTGCTTCGCAACTGGCTGCCAAGGCTGGTTTCAAGGTTGGCGACATCCGCAAGCTGACCGTGTGGGGCAACCACTCGCCCACGATGTACGCTGACTACCGCTTCGCCACCGTGAACGGCGTGTCGGTCAAGGAAACCATCAACGACCAGACCTGGAACGCGGAAGTGTTCCTGCCGACCGTCGGCAAGCGTGGCGCCGCCATCATCGCCGCTCGCGGTCTGTCGTCGGCTGCGTCGGCTGCCAACGCTGCCATCGACCACATGCGCGACTGGGCCCTGGGCTCGAACGGCGAGTGGGTCACCATGGGCGTGCCTTCGCAAGGTCAATACGGCATCCCCGAAGGCATCGTCTTCGGCTTCCCCGTCACGACCACGCCTGACGGCGAGTACAAGATCGTCGAAGGTCTGGAAATCGATGCCTTCTCGCGAGAGTGCATCAACAAGACCCTGGCTGAGCTGCAAGGCGAGCAAGACGGCGTCAAGCACCTGCTGTGATCGCACCCGTGTGAGACCTTTGCCCTCCGGCGCGTGCCGGATGGGACAAGGTAGATCACAATCAAAGCTGGCGGCCTTCGGGTCGGCCAGCTTTTTTTGTGCCGTGCGTCCTGATCCGGGGCGACGCGGCGCCCGCAAGGAACACACCATGTCCACCCTGAGCACCATTCACCCCCGTCAGGCGCTGTTCGGCAGCGAGCCCCTGCCCCCGGCGCTGCCCGTTTGCGACCATTACTCCGGCGTGGAGGCTCGCATGCGCAAGAGCCTGATGCTGCAGGCGGAGATGGCCGAGGCGGGTCATGGGCGCGCGGTGTTCGATGTGACGCTGGACCTGGAAGATGGCGCGCCGGTGGGCGGCGAGCATGAGCAAGCCCTGCAGGTGGCCGAGTTGATCGACAGCCCGCAAAACGTGTGCGACCGGGTTGGCGTGCGTGTGCATGACCCGCGCCACCGCCGTTTTGAGGACGATGTGGACACGCTGATCAAGCTGGCCGGCCCGCGACTGGCCTACATCATGGTGCCCAAGCTGGCCGATGCCGCCGACACACAGCGCGCCATCGACACCATCAAGGCAGCGCGGATTCGACATGGCGTGGAGCGGGTGGTGCCGGTGCATGGCCTGATCGAGACGCTCAAGGCGGTGCAACAGGTGGACGAGATCGCCGCCCTGCCCGGCCTGGAGTCGCTGTCGTTCGGGCTGATGGATTTTGTGTCGGAGCACCGCGGCGCGATTCCGGCGACGGGCATGAGCGTGACGGGGCAGTTCAGCCATCCGCTGGTGATGCAGGCCAAGCTGAAGATTGCGGCGGCGTGCCACGCGGCGCGCCTCACGCCTTCGCACTGTGTGGTGACCGAGTTCAAGGACAAGCGGGCGTTGGGCAAGGCGGCCGAGCGGGCCTGTCGTGAGCTGGGCTACACCCGCATGTGGAGCATTCATCCGGATCAGATCCCGGTGATCATCGAGGCGTTTGCACCGGTGGCGGCCGAGGTGGACGACGCGGTGGAGATCCTGATGGCCGCCCAGGCTGCGCACTGGGCGCCGACCTCGTACCACGGGGTGCTGCATGACCGCGCCAGCTATCGCCATTACTGGCATGTGCTGGAGCGCGCCTGGCTGACCGGGCAACCGCTGCCCGCCGACACGGAAGCGGCCTTCTTTGCCACCGAGGGCTGAGGCTTGAGACTTGCGCTGCGCGTGTGACGGCAACGCTCCCAGATCAGGGCTGCGCCAGCGCGCGCTCGATGCAGCGACGCGACACGGTGGGGCGCGGCACCTTGCCCTTGAACCAGGCGCGCACGTCTTCGTCCAGGCCGATGCCGTGCATGTAGTTGTAGATGGCCTTTTTGAGGGCCTGACCGAGCACGTCGTGGTTCACGCCTGTGGGGTCGATGAAGCCGATGTCGTTCTTGGCAAAGCTGACGGGTGGCAAGGGGATGAGTTCGACGCCGTAGGCCTGGGGGTCCTGCCCCACGGGGGAGTGGACGGTGCAGGCAAAGCGGTGGAAGAAGCCGGACTGGATACAGCCTTCGGCAAAGAGTTGGCGCACGTATTCGAGCGCGTCGACGGTGTCCTGCACGGTTTGCGTGGGAAAGCCGTACATGAGGTAGGCGTGCACGAGGATGCCGGCGTCGGTGAAGGCTCGGGTGACGCGGGCAACCTGCTCGACCGAGACGCCCTTTTTCATCAGCTTGAGCAGGCGGTCGGAGGCGACTTCGAGGCCACCGGAGATGGCGATGCAGCCGCTGTCGGCCAGCAAGAGGCACAGCTCAGGGGTGAAGGACTTTTCGAAGCGAACGTTGCCCCACCAGGAGATGGCCACCTTGCGGCGGATCAGCTCTTGCGCCAGGGCTTTGAGAACTTTGGGCGGCGCAGCTTCGTCGACAAAGTGGAAGCCGGTCTGGCCGGTTTCGCGCACGATGGCCTCGATGCGGTCGACCAGGACCTCGGCACTGGCGGCTTCGTAGCGCGAGATGTAGTCGAGGCTGACGTCGCAGAAGCTGCACTTCTTCCAGTAGCAGCCGTGGGCGACGGTGAGCTTATTCCAGCGCCCGTCTGACCACAGGCGGTTCATGGGGTTGAGCATGTCCAGCAGGGACAGGTAGCGGTCGAGCGGCAGGCCGTCCCAGGTCGGGGTGCCGACTTCGCCGAAGGGCACGTCGGGCTCGGCCCAGTTCAGATAGCGGACCTGGGCGGTGTCGGCATCGCGCACGAAGGTGCGCACCAGGCGCTGGACGGAGCGTTTGCCTTCGAGGTGTTCGAGCAGGGCCAGCAAGGGGCGCTCGCCGGCGTCGAGGGTGACGAAGTCAAAGTAATCGAAGACGCGCGGCTCGGTGAGCTCGCGCAGCTCGGTGTTGACAAAGCCGCCGCCCAACGCGAGCCGGATGTGGGGATGAGCCTGCTTGATGGCCTGCGCCATGCGGAAGGCCGCGTACACCGCGCCGGGAAACGGCACGGAGATCAGCACGAGATCGGGCTGATGGCGGGTGAGGGCTTGCAGGGTCAGATCGCGCAGCGTGGTGTCGACGAGGTTGAGCGGGGCGGCCAGGGCCTGCGCCAGCGGCTCGAAGGTGGGCTGGCTTTGGGCCAGGGACTCGGCGTAACGCACGAACTCGAAACGGCCGTCGACGGCATCGCGCAGCACATCGGCCAGGTCGTTGAGGTAGAGCGTGGCGAGGTGCTTGGCGCGGTCGGCCATGCCCAGGGCGCCGAAAGCCCAGGCCAGCGGGTCGCCGCTGCCATCGTCGGCATAGGCATCGAGGGAGCCGAAGCGCGGTCCTTCGGGCAGGTAGTGGCGCGTGCAGATGCGGTGGCCCAGCGTGGCATCGTGCCCTTGCAGGAAGGCGATGGTGGCGTCGATGGTGCTGAGGTAGGTGTCGCTGTGGTCGAGGAAGTGGTTGACCGGGGCGGTGCGCTGGGCCTCGGGCAGCTTCAAAGCCTGCGCCTGGACAGCCGCCAGCCCTTCTCGGGAGAGCAGCTTGAGCACGAGCGCCAAGGCCAGATCCTCTTGCACCGCATCGACGCCGCGCGAGCGCAGGAAGCCCGTCAGGTACGCCGTAGAGGGGTACGGCGTGTTGAGCTGCGTCATCGGGGGGATCAGGGAGAGGACGCGCATGGCAGAAGTGGGGGACATGAAACGGCGGCGGGCAGAGCAGGGGCGGTCAGAAACGGGGTCAGAAACGGGGTTAGCAGAGATTGTGACAGCGGCGCCCGAATCATGCTGGGTTGAGCTTGCGCCACAGCGTGGTACGGCTGATGCCCAGACGCTGGCTGGCCAGCGC
>JAGNPA010000279.1 GCA_017989885.1 Aquabacterium sp. | reverse complement strand
GGCGCCTTTCTGATCGGGCAATGGCCCGAGGCCGCCATGGTCATGGCCCTCTATGCCATCGCCGAGTTGATCGAGGCACGCTCGGTCGATCGGGCGCGCAATGCCATCAAGGGCTTGATGGCGCTGGCGCCCGAAGAGGCCGATGTTCAACAAGCCGATGGCACATGGCGCACCCTGAAGGCCAGCGAGGTGCCCCTGGCCGCCATTGTTCGCATTCGCCCTGGCGCGCGCGTGCCGCTCGATGGCGTCGTGACAGCGGGCAACAGCGCCGTCAACCAGGCCCCAGTGACCGGCGAGAGCATCCCCGTCGACAAAGCCATGGGCGACACCGTGTTCGCAGGCACCATCAACGAGACGGGCGAGTTGCAGTTTCGCGTGACCGCCGAGGCCACCAACACCACCCTCGCTCGCATCATCCACGCGGTCGAAGAGGCGCAGGGCACGCGGGCTCCGACCCAGCGCTTTGTGGACAAATTCGCGGCCATCTACACCCCGACCGTGTTCGTGATGGCGCTGGGTGTGGCCCTTCTCACGCCGTGGCTGATGGACTGGACCTGGACCCAGTCGCTGTACAAGGCGCTGGTCCTGCTGGTCATCGCCTGCCCTTGCGCGCTGGTGATCTCCACCCCCGTCACCGTGGTCAGTGCACTGGCCAGCGCGGCGCGCCGGGGCATCCTGATCAAAGGCGGCACCTACCTGGAAGAGGCTCGCAAGCTCAAGGCCATCGCCCTGGACAAAACCGGCACCATTACCCTGGGCAAGCCCAAGCTCGTCGAATGGGTGGCACTTCAAGGTGACCGCGCGCCGCTCATCACACTGGCCCTGGGGCTGGCGAACCGCTCCGACCATCCCGTCTCCAAGGCCATTGCCCAAGGCCTCAGCAGCATTGAGCACGGGAGCACCGTTGCCCAGGGTGTTGACGTGGCTGATTTCAAGGCACTGGCTGGACGAGGGGTCAGCGCGAGCCACAACGGCACGCTTTACGTGCTGGGCAATCATCGCCTGATGCAGGAGCGCGGCCAGTCCACACCCGCCCTGGAGAGCACCCTCAAAACACACGAGGAAGCGGGCAGGACGGTCACCCTGCTGGCCAACGACCAGGGCGTGCTGGCCCTGTTCGCGGTGGCCGACACCATCAAGGATACGTCGCGTCAGGCCATTGCCGAACTCAAAGCGCTTGGCGTGACCTCCATCATGCTGACCGGTGACAACGCCGCCACGGCCAAAACCATCGCGGCACAAGCTGGCATCGACGAAGCCCGAGGTAACCTCTTGCCCGAGCACAAGCTCGACGCTATCAAAGACCTGCAAAGACTGCATGGCCTGACCGCCATGACGGGCGATGGCATCAACGATGCCCCCGCGCTGGCGCAATCAAACATTGGTTTTGCCATGGGTGGTGCTGGCACGGACACGGCCATGGAAGCGGCCGATGTCGTGGTGATGAACGATGACCTCAGGCGCATCCCGGAGACCATCCGCCTGTCCAGGCTGACGCACGCCATCCTTTGGCAGAACATCTCGCTGGCGCTGGGCATCAAGGCCATCTTTTTTGTGCTGGCGGTGTTTGGCGGCGCCACCATGTGGATGGCGGTGTTTGCCGACATGGGTGCCAGCTTGCTGGTGGTGGCCAACGGTTTGCGTTTGCTCAAGGTTGATGTGAGCCAAAAAACAGGCTGACGCTGATACCCACATCCATTGGCTCCGATAACTGGCGCTTTTAAGCTGTTCACCGACCCAGTCAACCATCTATACTGATCTCCGTATGCGCCGCCTGCTGTGTGTTTTTTTGCTGATATGGTTTCCGCTCCAGATGTCCTGGGCAGCGGTCGCCAGCTATTGCCAGCATGAAACAAGCCCGCAAGCCAGTCACCTTGGGCATCATCAGCATGCCCACCAGGACTCGATCGATGGCAAGGGCCAAAACGGCTCAAGCAAGAACGACCAGGGCAGTACCAAGCAATCCGGCATCGATAACGATTGCGCGACCTGTCACTTCAGCGCCGCACCACCAGTCTGTGAAGCACACGAACCCGTGTTGAAGTCACACAAGACATGGGTGAGCCTCGCACAACGAGGCCATGCCTCGCACATTCCCAAAGGGCTCGAACGCCCTGACATACGTCTCGCCGCTTAATTCGGCGAGACGGCTGCTGCTTCAGCATCATTTCTATCCATAGATAGCCAGGCCACACCACGGCCATTTCTCGCCGAATTCCCCCTTTGTTGTTTCCCACAACCCGGAGAATTCGATGCACAGGCTCATGGCGCCATTGGCAACGCTCGCAGCGTTGACCACGGCCACGCTCTTTCCTTCCACGTCCTTTTCGCAAGTCGCGCAGGCATCGCCCGCCCAGGTGCCGCTCAGCGCTGCCTCCGCGCCGGCCCCCACAGTTCAGCCGCTGACGCTGGCTGAAGCCATCAGGCTCGCACTGCAGTTCAGCCCCCAGATCGTGGCCAACCAGCAAGAGTTGGCGGCCAGCGACGGCACGGTCATTCAGGCTGGCGCCCGACCCAACCCAGAGATTCAGGCCTTGATCGAGGACACCCGGCGGGAAAGCCGGACCACCACGGTCCAATTCAGTCAGCCCATCGAGCTGGGCGGTAAACGGTCAGCCCGGGTCTCGGTCGCCGAGCTTGGGCGGGCTCAAACCGCCGTGGACGTCGAAGGACGCCGTGCGCAAATCCGCGCCGACGTGTCCGATGCCTTCTTCGGTGCGGTCATTGCCCAGGAGCGCGTCCAATTGGCGCAGGCCTCTGCCGAACTGTCGGGCCGCGCCGCGGACGCGGCATCCAAGCGCGTCCAGGCCGGTAAGGTCTCCCCCGTCGATGAGACTCGCGCCAAGGTGGCGCATGCTGGCGTGCGCGTAGAGCTGCGCCAGGCTCAAGGCGAGTTGCGATCCGCCCGCCAACGCCTGTCGGCCCTGCTCGGCCCCGCTGCGCCCCGGGCTCAGGTGCTGGCTTGGCAATCCAATGCACTACCCGCCTTGCTCAGCCCAGACACGTCGCTGACGGATGTACCCGCGCTTCGCCAAGCCAGGCTGGAGGTTGATCGACGACAAGCCATGGTCGAGCTCGAACGCGCACGCCGCATTCCCGATGTGACCCTGACCCTGGGGGCCAAGCGTGATCAACAAGTCGGACGCAACCAGACGGTCATCGGCCTGTCCATTCCGATTCCGGTGCTGGACACCAACCGAGGCAATCTCCTTCAGGCCCTGCGACTGCACGACAAGGCCGAGGCCGACCTGCAAGCCACCCGGATCCGGGTCGAAACCGAATGGACCCAACTGAGCGAGCGCCAGCGCTCCGCGCAAGCCGAGGTCCAGGCCCTGAAAGAAGAGGTGTTGCCCGGCGCTGAAAGCGCCTGGCAGGCCGCCACCACAGGCTTCGAGTTGGGCAAGTTCAGTTTCCTGGACGCGCTGGATGCCCAACGCACCTTGTTCCAGGCCCGCGCCCAATACCTGCGCGCATTGAACGAGCTGTACCGCACCACCGCCGACATCGACCGCCTGTTGGGCACCAACACCGACGAG
>JAGNPA010000033.1 GCA_017989885.1 Aquabacterium sp. | reverse complement strand
CTCCATGCCGGTGGTTTGAGGGAGGCCGTAGGCCACGCCGCGATGCTGGGTGCGCACATTGACCACGGGCACGGCCGCATCCTTGTCGGTGACCAGGGTCACCTCGGCGGTGGCCGGATAGACCCGTGTGACCTGGCCCACCACGCCGCGCTCATCGATCACCGGGGAGCCCAGGGTCACACCCTGGCTGCGGCCCTGGTCGATCACGACCTTGCGGGTGTAGGGGTCACGGGCGTCGTAGAGCACCTCGGCGGCCAGCGTGTCCACCTCGATGCGGGGGCGCAGCGCCAGCAACTCGCGCAGCGCCTCATTCTCGCGCTCCAGCTGGACCATGCGCGTCACCCGTTCGGCCTGCGCGGCCAGTTGCTGCTGGGAGCGCGCCTGCAGCGCACGCGCCTCTTCGACCCCCGCCACGTAGTGGCCCGCCATTTCCCAGGCCCGCACCGGTGCCAACAACACGCTTTGCACAGGCTGCAGCAGCGTGGCGGCCACGACCCGCAGCGGCTGCGTCATCTTCCAGCGGGCATCGGCCACCATCAGGAGGATGGCCAGGGCCGAGAAAAACATCAGGCGTGTGAAGGCCGAAGGACCCTGCTTGAAAAAGGCAGGTGGGGTGCGATCCAGCGTGGCCAGCGGCATGAAGGCAAACGGACCCGCAGGTCCGTACAACAGTGGAAGGGTTACTCGGAGGTGAAGATGCTGCCCAGGCGGTCCATGCGCTCCAGGGCCATGCCACAGCCGCGCACCACACAGGTCAGCGGGTCTTCGGCCACGTGCACCGGCAGGCCGGTTTCCTCGGCCAGCAGGCGATCGAGGTCGCGCAGCAGCGCGCCGCCACCGGTCAGCATCATGCCGCGCTCGGCGATGTCGGCGCCCAGCTCGGGCGGGGTCTGCTCCAGCGCGTTCTTGACGGCCGAGACGATCTGGTTGAGCGGATCGGTCAGGGCTTCGAGGATCTCGTTGGACGAGATCGTGAAGCTGCGCGGCACGCCTTCGGACAGGTTGCGGCCCTTGACTTCCATTTCCTTGACTTCGGAGCCAGGGAAGGCGCTGCCGATGTGCTTCTTGATGGCTTCGGCGGTGGGCTCACCGATCAGCATGCCGTAGTTGCGGCGGATGTAGCTGATGATGTGCTCGTCGAAACGGTCACCGCCGACGCGCACGCTGCCCTTGTAGACCATGCCGCCCAGCGAAATGACGCCCACCTCGGTGGTGCCGCCGCCGATGTCCACGACCATGGAGCCCGACGCCTCGGAGACCGGCAGGCCGGCACCGATGGCAGCGGCCATGGGTTCTTCGATCAGGTAGACCTCGGAGGCACCGGCGCCCAGGGCCGACTCGCGGATGGCGCGGCGCTCGACCTGGGTGGAGCCGCAGGGCACGCAGATGATGATGCGGGGCGACGGCTTGAGGACCGAGCGCGGGTGCACCATCTTGATGAACTGCTTGAGCATCTGCTCGGTGACGGTGAAGTCGGCGATCACGCCATCCTTCATCGGGCGGATGGCCTCAATGTTGCCCGGCACCTTGCCCAGCATGGCCTTGGCCTCGGCACCGACGGCCTGGATGGTCTTCTTGCCGTTGGGGCCACCTTCGTGGCGGATGGAGACGACCGACGGCTCGTCGAGGACGATGCCCTTGTCACGCACGAAAATCAGCGTGTTGGCGGTGCCCAGGTCAATGGCCAGGTCGGTGGAAAAATACTTGCGAAACATACCGTACATGCGGTGAACTCCGGTAGGGCCCCACGCGCACAGCCCGACCCTCATGCGGATGACTCACGCACGAGGCAGCACAGACGGTTTGCGGCGGCCCGCTGATGGATGAGACGACGACCCGATGGCGACCCCTGCAAGGTTCGCGACACACCCGACCGCCTGTCCGAAAATCTGGCAAACATCCCTTCAAACCACCTTGACCAGCCGTGGACAAATATGGTTTGTGGATAACCTAAGATAATACCCCATGGCCTGCCCTTTCACGGGCAGTGCAACCGTCTGTTACCCCTGGAAAAACCATGGCCCTGACCTCTCAAGACGTCAGCCGCATTGCCCAACTCGCCCGCCTTGAACTGCGCGACGACGAACAGGCTGCGATGCTGACCCAGCTCAACGAGTTTTTCGACATCGTCGAGAAAATGCGTGCGGTCGACACTTCGGGTGTCGAGCCCCTCTACACCCCGCTGTCGGCCATCGAGGACGTGACCCTGCGCCTGCGCGCAGACGCCGTCACCGAGCCCAACAACCGTGAGGCCAACATGGCCAACGCCCCCGCCCAGGATGGCGGCCTGTTCCTGGTGCCCAAGGTGATCGAATGAGCGCGCTGCATGATCTGACCCTGGCCCAGCAGAGCCAGGCCCTGGCCGCCGGCCAGACGACCTCCGTCGCCCTGACCCAGCATGCGCTGGACCGCATTGCGGCCCACGCCGACCTGGGCGCTTTCCTGCATGTGGACGCTGCCGGCGCGCTGGCCGCGGCCGCCGCCTCGGACGCCCGCCGTGCGGCCGGCCAGGCACTGGGACCGCTCGATGGCGTGCCCGTGGCCCACAAGGACATCTTCGTCACGCAGGACCAACCGACCACGGCCGCCTCGAAGATGCTCAAGGGCTACCAGAGCCCCTTCGACGCCACCGTGGTGGCCAAGCTCAAAGCCGCCGGCACCGTGTCGGTGGGCAAGCTCAACTGCGACGAGTTCGCCATGGGCGGCGCCACCGAGAACTCGGCCTATGGTGTGGCCCACAACCCCTGGATGCGCGCGCAGATCGCGGGCGGCTCCTCGGGCGGCTCGGCCGTGGCCATCTCGGGCCGACTGGTCAGCGGCGCCACCGGCTCCGACACCGGCGGCTCGATCCGTCAACCGGCTGCCCTCACCGGCATCACCGGCATCAAGCCCACCTATGGCCGCTGCTCGCGCTTTGGCATGATCGCGTTTGCCTCGTCGCTGGACCAGGCCGGCCCGATGGCCCGCACCGCCGAGGACTGCGCCCTGCTGTTGCAGGCCATGAGCGGTTTTGACGAACGCGACGCCACCAGCGCCCAACAGCCTGTGCCCGACTTCGTGGCCGCGTTGACCACGCCGCGTGCTGGCGCCTCCGCCGACCGGCCCCTGCAAGGCCTGCGCGTGGGCGTGCCCCAGGAGTTCTTCGGTGACGGCGTGAGCGCCGATGTGCTGGCCGCCAACCGGGCCGCCCTGGCTCAGCTGGAGAGCCTGGGCGCCACGCTGGTGGACATCAGCCTGCCGCGCACCGAGTTGTCGATCCCCGTGTACTACATCATCGCGCCGGCTGAGGCCTCTTCCAACCTGAGCCGCTTTGATGGCGTCAAGTTCGGCCATCGTGCTGCCAAGTACAGCGATCTGAACGACATGTACCGCAAGACCCGCGCCGAAGGCTTCGGCCCCGAGGTCAAGCGCCGGATCATGATCGGCACCTATGTGCTGTCGCACGGCTATTACGACGCCTACTACCTGCAGGCGCAAAAACTGCGCCGCATGATCGCCGACGACTTCCAGGCGGCCTTCCAGGTCTGCGACGTGATCGCCGGCCCGGTCTCGCCCACGGTGGCGCGCCCGATTGGCTCCTCGACGGATCCGGTGCAGGAATACCTGGCCGACATCTTCACCCTGCCTGCCTCGCTGGCCGGCCTGCCCGGCATGAGCGTGCCTTGCGGTTTCGGAGAACACGGCCTGCCCGTGGGCCTGCAGCTGATCGGCAACTACTGGCAGGAAGCGCAGCTGCTGCACACGGCGCACGCCTTCCAGCAGGCCACCGACTGGCATCAGCGTGCCCCCGCCACCCTGGGTTGATTCACCGAGACGAGACACACACCATGAGCTCCACCCTGATCCGTGGCTACGAGGTCGTCATCGGCCTGGAAACCCACGTGCAACTGTCGACCCAGTCGAAGATTTTCTCGGGCGCGTCCACCCAGTTCGGCGCGGCGCCCAACACCCAGTCCTGCCCGGTGGACCTGGCCTTGCCGGGCACGCTGCCGGTGATGAACGAAGGCGCGGTCGAGCGCGCCATCGAATTCGGCCTGGCCGTGGGCGCCCATGTGGCCCCGCGCTCGATTTTTGCGCGCAAGAACTACTTCTACCCCGACCTGCCCAAGGGCTACCAGATCAGCCAGTACGAGATCCCGGTCGTGCAAGGCGGCACGGTGAGCTTCTTCGTCGATGACACGCCCTTCACGGTGCGCCTGGTGCGCGCCCACCTGGAAGAGGACGCCGGCAAGTCCCTGCACGATGACTTCGAGGGCTTCAACGGCGAGAAGTCGTCGGGCATCGACCTGAACCGCGCCGGCACCCCGCTGCTGGAGATCGTGACCGAGCCGGACATCCGCTCCAGCAAGGAAGCGGCCGAGTACGCGCGCGCGCTGCACACCCTGGTGGTGTGGCTGGGCATCTGCGACGGCAACATGCAGGAAGGCTCGTTCCGCTGCGACGTGAACGTGTCGGTGCGCCGCCCGGGTGCGCCGCTGGGCACGCGCCGCGAGATCAAGAACCTCAACAGCTTCAAGCACATCGTGCAGGCGGCCGACTACGAGATCAACTGGCAGATCGACGAGCTGGAAGACGGCCGCGCCATCGAGCAGGCCACCATCTTGTTCAACCCGGACACGGGCGAGACGCGCGCGATGCGCACCAAGGAAGATGCGCACGACTACCGCTACTTCCCCGACCCCGACCTGCCGCCGCTGGTGATCGCGCCCGAGTGGATCGAGCGTGTGCGGGGCCGCATGCCCGAGCTGCCGCGCGTGATGGCCGAGCGTTTCGTGACGGCCTACGGCCTGCCCGAGTACGACGCGACGATGATGACGCAGTCGAAGGCGTTTGCCGCCTTCTTCGAAACGGCCGCGCAAGCCTGCCAGCAACCCAAGCTGGTGTCGAACTGGTTGATGGGCGAGGTCTCACGCCGCCTGAACGCGGCCGAGCAGACCATCGACGCCTCGCCGATCAGCGCCACGCTGCTGGCCGCCATGATCGCGCGCATTGCCGACGGCACCATCTCGAACAGTGGCGCCCGTCAGGTGTTCGAGGCGCTGTGGAGCGGTGAAGGCGCAGGCGAAGATCAGGCGCGTGTGGACGCCGTCATCGAGGCCAAGGGCCTCAAGCAGATGAGCGACACCGGCGAGCTGGAAAAGATCCTGGACGACATCCTGGCGGCCAACGCCAAGTCGGTGGAGGAGTTCCGCGCCGGCAAGGAGAAGGCCTTCAACGCCCTCGTGGGTCAGGCCATGAAGGCCACCAAGGGCAAGGCCAACCCGGCCACCGTCAACGACTTGCTGAAGAAGAAGCTGGCCGGATGACGCCCGCCGGGGCACTCGGTACGGAGGCCACGGGCACCGTACCGGGGGCGGCCCCGGCCCACATCTTGCGCAAACGGGTCAGCTCGGCGTCGTACAGGGCGTTGAGGCGCACCATCTCGGTCCGCTGCTGCTGGATGATGTCGCGCTGGGCCTGCTGCTGGGCGTCGTTGGCTTCAATCTGGGTGCGCAGCTTGCCGGGCAGTCGCTTGCCCTTGTAGAACTCGGTTTCGGCGTCGAGCGGCTGGCGCTCGGCACGCAACTCCTGCAGGCGCTTGTCGGACAGGACGATGCCCTTGTGCAGATCGTCCATGGCCGCCTCGCGGGCCTTGTCGTGGGTCGCCTCGTCCGGATAGCGCATCAGCAGGTTGCGGTCGCGGCGCATCGCGTCTTTGCGGGCGGCTTCGGCCAACGCGAGCTCGCGCTTGCGCGCCTCGACCGCAGCGCGCTCCTCGGGACTCATGCGCGGGGGGATCACCATGCGCTGCGAGCCGTCCTTGTTGAGCACGCGCTGCTCGCGGTCCAGGCATTCGGCGATCAGGCGATCGGAGGTCAGCCGCTTGCCATGGCTGTCCGTGCAGGTGTAGATGGCCCCGGTGGCAGACTTTGTCTGGGCGTGCACACCGCCGATGCTGCCGGCCCACACCACCAGACCGGCCAGCGCCAGCATCGACCAGGGGATCGGGCGACGTGGCGGACAGGTGGCAATCGAGGGGCACTTCAGCATGGGCAACTCCGGCAAAGGCGGCAAGACAACGCCACCGTCTTCATCATAAAACGTGTCAGACGCCGTAGCGTTGACGGTAGGCGAGCACCGCGGGGTGGAAGGCCGTCAAGGCGGGGTCGGACTGGGTTTCCAGATAGCGCAAGAGGTCGCCCAGGGTGGCAATGGCCACCACGGGCAGGCCGTAGTGCTGTTCGACCTGCTGGACGGCGCTTTCGGCGGCATCCTGGCCGTTGGCAGTGGCTTTTTCCTGGCGGTCCAGGGCGATGGTGACGCCGCAGGGGGTGGCGCCGGCCGCCTTGATCAGTTCGATGGACTCGCGCACCGAGGTGCCGGCCGAAATCACGTCGTCGATGATGAGCACGCGGCCCTGCACGGGTGCGCCGACCAGGGTGCCGCCTTCGCCGTGATCCTTGGCCTCTTTGCGGTTGTAGGCAAAGGGCTTGTTGTGGCCCAGGCGGGCCAGTTCGATGGACACGGCAGCGGCCAGGGTGATGCCTTTGTAGGCCGGGCCGAACAGCATGTCGAACTGCAGGCCGGACTCGATCAGGCGACGTGCATAGAATTCAGCCAGGCGGCCCAGTTTGGCGCCGTCGTCGAACAAGCCGGCATTGAAGAAATAGGGCGACAGGCGCCCGGCCTTGGTCTTGAACTCTCCAAACCGCAGCACCTTGGATTGCACTGCAAAGGCCACGAAGTCCTGAGCGAGTGTGTCGTTGGCAGGGGTGTTGCTCATGATGAATGGTGTCTTGTGTTTCGTCTGGTCTCTCTCAACCTCAACGGCATCCGCTCGGCGGCAAGCAAAGGGCTCGTGCCCTGGGCTGAAAGTGTCTCGGCCGATTGTATGGGCGTGCAGGAGCTGAAGGTGCATGTCGACGACATGCCAGCCCCCCTGAAAGCGTTTGCCGGTATGAATGGGCATTTTCATCACGCCGAGAAGAAGGGCTATTCCGGGGTGGGGCTGTACACCCGGCATGAACCCTCGGATGTGATCATTGGCCTGGGCGGCGCCGACCCGAGCGCCGAGTTCGACACGGAGGGGCGCTATGTGGAGCTGCGTTTCGACAAGCCGGGGCGCAAGCTGTCGCTCATCAGTTGCTACTTTCCCAGTGGCTCCAGCAGCGAGGAGCGCCAGCAGGCCAAGTTCCGCTTTCTGGACATGATCGAGCCGCATCTGGCCGCCTTGCGTGGGGAACGCGAGTTCATCTTGCTGGGTGACGTCAACATTGCCCACAAGGAAATCGACCTGAAAAACTGGAAGGGCAACCTGAAGAACAGCGGCTTCCTGCCCGAGGAGCGCGCCTGGATGACGAAGCTGCTGGATCCGGCCGGCAGCACCCGCCTGGTGGACGTGTACCGACACCTGCACCCCGACACCACCGACGAGTGCTACACGTGGTGGAGCAACCGGGGCCAGGCCCGCGCCAAGAATGTGGGCTGGCGCATTGACTATCACCTGGCGACGCCAGCGCTGGCCGAGACGGCCCGGCAGGCAGGGGTGTTCAAGGCGCAGTGGTTCAGCGACCATGCGCCATTGACCATTGATTACGACTTCAGTGTGTGAGCCGCTGAGGGGTGGGCGTGTTGGCGTGGGGCGGGATGCGCCTTGGTCCAGCCCTCAAAACCGGAAACAATATTGATTGACGGCTATATTCTTTGGATGATATAAAGCATGCTTGCGCAGTGACGGCGGCGCCTTTTCAGAGGCATCCCCCGCCCACGCTGGTCGCATTCAGCGACCTTTGTCGCCCTTTTGGTCTGCCGAGCTGCAGCCAACCGAGCCACTCGATGCTCACGCAGGTCGTTTCAAGCCTGCGGTCCTGATTGATCAAGATTTCAAATACCACCATCTCCATGGGCAAGTACGTCGTTTCGCCCGCGACACATCCGACCGATTGCGGCCGCTTCCGCGCCTCCTTCTCGGTCCAACGCTCACAGGGCAACGGCAGTTACGCCCGTGTGTTCCGTTTTGACAAAACCTTTGCCTCACGCGACGCCGCCCGGCTCTTTGCCGTCACCCAGGGCTGGCTGGAAACGTGCATGCCGCAACCCTCATTCAGAAAGGCTCTTCCATGAGCAGCAAAATCTACGTGGGCAACCTGCCCTACTCCGTGACCGACGCCAGCCTGCGCAGCAACTTTGCCGAGTTTGGCAACGTGTCCTCCGCCAAGGTCATGATGGACCGTGAAACCGGCAACTCCAAGGGCTTCGGCTTCGTGGAAATGGCCTCGGCGGACATGGCGCAAGCCGCCATCACCGCGCTGCATGGCATGTCCGTCGATGGGCGCTCGATTGTCGTGAGCCTGGCGCGTCCCCGTGAAGAAGGCGGCGGTTCGGGCGGTTACAGCGCGGCGGGCTACAGCGCCCCCAAGCGCTCGGACATCGGCTATGGCACGGGCGGCTACGGCGGTGGTCGCTACTGACCCCAGGTGCTTCCTGTGAAAACCGGCTCTTCGGAGTCGGTTTTTTTTCGTCTGTGCAGAGGCGCAGGGGTTGGCGTGTTCAGGGCACGCAGGGCGTCGTCGGCTCGCTCAACCGGTCACCGGCCCGGCCTCCACGCGGTTCTTGCCGTTTTTCTTGGCAAGGTACAGCCGCTGGTCGACCTGCTCCAGAAACTGCGAGGGCTTGATGTGCTCGTCGGGGACGACGGTGCCCACGCCGACACTGACCGTGACCCGCTGGTCATGCGGTGAGTGCGCATGGACGATCGCCTGCTTCTGAATCAGGCGCTGGCAGCGTTCGGCCACCTTCAGCGCCACCGAGGCGTCGGCGCCGGGCAGCAGGACGATGAACTCTTCTCCGCCAAAACGCGCGACCAGGTCGCGTGGGCCATCGAGCGCCAGGCTGAGTGTTTGGGCGATGTCCACCAGGCACCGGTCGCCCTGGACATGGCCGTACAGATCGTTGTACTGCTTGAAGAAATCGATGTCGAACAGCAGGATGGACAAGGGCTGGCGCAGGCGGATGGCACTGTCCCACTCCAGTTCGAGACTGGCATCAAAGCGGCGCCGGTTGGCGATGTTGGTCAAGCCGTCCTTGAAGGACAAGGCCTCCAGCTCCTTCTGCAGGGCGAGCAGCTTTTCCTCGGTCTTCTTGCGCTCGCTGATGTCGAACATGAAACCGATCAGCGCCTCGACCTCGCCTTGCTCATTGCGCACCACGTGCACCACGTCGCGGATCCAGACGTAACCGTTGTCCTTGGTCAGGGCACGGTAGTCGGCTTCGTGATCGACCCCGGCCTGGGATTGCGCGACGCAAAAGTTCACCACGTACTCACGGTCGTCCGGGTGCATGCGCATGGCCCAGTCTTCGACCGTCATCCAGCTGTCCGGGCTCCAGCCCAGCAAGGCTTCAATCTGGGGCCCGATGTAGGCGAATGTCTTGGTGGCCCAATCGATTTTCCAGGGAATGGCCCGGGTCGACTCCAGGAGGGTTCGGTACACGGCGTTGTCGTTGCTGAGGTCACTCACGTCGGACATGGTCGATTTCTCACGGGTCAAGGGTGGACGCCCATCATGAACGCACCACGTCGGTCTGTGTCACGGCTGCGTGCGCACTGCATCACACCATGCCAGAAAAGGGCCGCTTCAGGCGCTGCCGATCAACTCGGCCAGCCGCTCGTCGGAGAGCCACAGCGGCATCGCCTGGGGCGAGAGCAGGGCCACCACGGCATGCGCATCGTTGGCACTGTCGCGCAGCACCGAGTGGGGAGTCGACTCGCCGGCGGCGTTCGTCAACGTGGCCACCAGCGGCAGGTGGGCCTTCTCGCCGCTGCGGACCACCACGCCCAGCTCACCGGAGGCCAGGCGGACCATGCTGCCCGGCGGGTAGACGCCGAAGGCCTTGATGAGCGCGAGGGTCAGCGGGCTGGAGGCGGACATCTGGTGGAGCCGGCGCCCGGCCTGGCGTGGGCTCATCGCCGACCGGTTGGCGCGGCGACTGAGCTGCGCCGTGTAGACATCGGCAAAGCGCAGCAGTTCGGCCAACTCACTGACGTCGGTCATGCCACAGGGGTAGCCTGAACCACCGGGCACCTCGTGGTGGGTGCGCACGGCCTCCAGCCAGTCCGTGTCGGCAATGCCGACCGCACTCAGCATCTCGGCGCTGCGGATCGGGTGCCCATGGATGACCTCGCGCTGCTTGGCCGTCAGCGGCGAGACCTGATCGGCCAGGCGCGCCTGCAGGTCAAGGATGGACAGGTTCATCGTCAAGGCCGCCTGGAAGGCCTGGCGTTGCGCGTGCGGCTGCCAGCCGAGCTGACGCGCGGCCGCGTGGCATGCCGTGGCGGCATGGATCGAGTGGTTCACCCCGTAATGCCCGGAGCCGGTCACGGGCTGACGCACCACCTGTGAGAGGGCGAACTCGGGCGACAGGTCGATGAGGACCAGCAACTGGTCAATGACGCTGTGGAGCGCCTCGGCGAACTGGGACGGCGGGCCGCACAGGGCCTGTTTGACCTCTCCGGTCACACGGTGCCACTCGGCGGGCAGTCCGGCATGAGAGACGACCAAGGAAGACATCTGGGATAGGCCTGTGGTCATGCCACGCTGTGCAGGTGTGAGGACAGGACCGGCGCCTCGACGCGGTTGCGCCCCAGGCGCTTGGCGTGCAGCAGGGCCGCGTCGGCCGCCTCGGTGAGGTCGGCGGCCGCATCGAACATGGGAAAGGAGGCCACGCCAGCGCTGAAGGTGGCGTGCAGG
>JAGNPA010000278.1 GCA_017989885.1 Aquabacterium sp. | reverse complement strand
GCTATGGCAACGCCTACAAGATCCAGATGGAAGACTCGCCGAACTTCCACAAGGAGTTCACCGACAAGGGCATCGTCCTGTCGCGCACGGTGGACCTGTCCAGCCGTTACATGGGCTTCAACTGGCTCGACCCGGTGGTGGGCAAGGGCGACACGCCGGAGCAGCAGGTGCGCAATCGCAAGCTGCGGCAGGCCTTGTCGATTGCCATCGACTGGGATGAGTTCAACCGCATCTTCCCCAAGGCAGCCGGTGAAGTGGCGCAGGGGCCGCTGCCCGGCGGGGTGTTCGGTTCGCGCCATGGCTCGGCCGAGGGTTTGAACGCGATCACCCACCGCTGGGTCAATGGCCAGGCGGTGCGCCGGCCCATTGAAGATGCCAAGAAGCTGCTTGCCGAAGCAGGCTACCCCGATGGGCGTGATGCCCGCTCTGGCAAGCCTTTGGTGCTCAACTATGACGTGGGTGCCGCGAACACGCCCGACAGCAAGGCCAATCTGGACTGGACCGCCAAGCAGTTTGCCAAGCTGGGCATTCAGCTGGAGATTCGCGCGACCGACTACAACCAGTTCCAGGACAAGGTGCGCCGGGGCAAGCACCAGATCTTCACCTGGGGCTGGTTGGCCGACTATCCGGATGCCGAGAACTTCCTGTTCCTGCTGTACGGGCCCGGAGCCAAGTCGGTGCATGACGGCGAAAACGCGGCCAATTATCAGAATGCCGAGTACGACCGCCTCTACAGCACCTTGCGCTTCATGGACGACGGCCCGGCCAAGCAGGCCGTGATCGACCAGATGGTGCGCATCCTGCAAGAAGACGCGCCCTGGTCCTGGGGCTACTTCCCTTACTCATCGGGGGCGTATCACCGCTGGGTGCGCAACGGCAAACCCAGCATCATGGTGCGGGACCAGGCGCAGTACTACCGCCTCGACACCGCCGAGCGCAGTCGAAGCCTGCAAGACTGGAATCACCCGGTTTATTGGCCGGTTCTGGCCGTGTTGGCGGTGTTGGCCGCCATGGCCTGGGGAGCCGTCAAGATTTTGCGGGCACGCGATCAGCAGACGGCCTTGCCGCGCCCCGTTCCTTCGTCACAGAGAGGTCGGTGATGCTGCAGTACATCCTTCGCCGCCTGGGTTATGGCCTGGTCATCCTGATCGGGGTGAACCTCATCACCTTCCTGCTGTTTTTCACCGTCAACACGCCCGACGACATGGCGCGCCTGAACATTGGCGGCAAGCGGGTCACGCCTGACCAGATCGAGAAGTGGAAAGTGGAGCGGGGCTATGACAAGCCCATGCTCTTCAACGATCAGGCGCAGGGCACCGACCAACTCACCCAGACCGTGTTCTGGGAGCGTTCGGTCTCGCTGTTCGTCTTTGATTTTGGCCGCGCCGACAACGCCAGCGGTGGCGACATTGGCTACCAGATCGCGCAGCGGATGGGCGTGAGCCTGAGGCTGACGGTGCCGATCTTCGTGCTCGGCTTGCTGGCCAGCGTCATCTTTGCCCTGTGGCTGGTGATGTTCCGAGGCACCCGCGTTGACTTCTGGGGCGTGGTGGCCTGTGTGGTCATGATGTCGATCTCCAGCCTGTTCTACATCATCGTTGGTCAGTATCTGTTCTCGCGGGTCGCCAGGCTGGCCCCCATCTCGGGCTATGCCGGTGGGCTGGACGCCGTGCGCTTCCTGGTCTTGCCCATCTGCCTGATGCTGGTGGCTTCGTTGGCGGGGCAGGCGCGCTTCTTCCGCACCCTGTTCCTCGAAGAGGCGGGCAAGGACTATGTGCGCACCGCGCGCGCCAAGGGTCTGGCAGAAACCGCGGTGATGGGCCGCCACGTGCTGCGCAACGCCATGCTGCCCATCATCACCAGTTCGGGCAGTGCCTTGCCGGGGCTGTTCATGGGCGGACTGCTGACCGAGAGCTTCTTCGGTATTCCGGGCCTGGGTTCGTACACGATTGACGCCATTGCCAGCCAGGATTTCGCCATCGTGCGGGCCATGGTCTTTCTGGGCTCGGTGCTCTACATCGTCTCCAACATCCTGATCGACGTGGCCTACACCCTGGCCGACCCGCGCGTGCGGATGCAGTGAGGACGCCCTGACATGGATCTGCCTTTCAAATTTGTGACGCTGTGGACCGATGTGGTCCTGTGGGTGATGCTGCTCGGTCTGGGCGTGTACGTGCGCCAGGTGCGGCGCGACGCCGCGCTGCGAGCCACCTGGCGCCGCGTGTTCGTCACACCGTCGGCCATGGCTTCGGCGGTCTTGCTGGGCCTGATGCTGCTGATGACCCTGGCAGACAGCGTGCATTTCCGTCGCGCCCTGCCCGATGTAGCCGGAGGCGTGCGCGCGTTCGATACCCGCACCGAGTCCGTGCTGGACATCGGCCTGGCCAAGCTGATCGCAAGCCGTGAAAACAGCTACTCGCAGCCCTTGGCGACCTATGGCTTCAGCAAGGAGTCGGTGCCACCACAGGCGGATGCCAAACCTGTGCTGGATGAACATGGTGTCCCCACCTTGCCTGCGCGCGCCTACCCGCGTTTGCGGCACGGCGGGGCAGGCCTGGCCGATGCCGAGCGTGACTGGGCGGGTGACATTGCGGTGCGCCTGGCCTGGGGCAGCCTGGCTGGTGCGGCCGTGAGCCTGCTGCTGTGGTTGCTGGTGCGCCCGGCGCGCGCCACAACCACGACGACGCAACCCCTGGCATGGCGCGCCGCCTGGATCACCGCCTCGGTGATGGCCGTGCTGGTGGGGTGGGGCGTGGCGCTCAGCTGGGGGCAGGGCTACCACGTCTTCGGCACCGATCGCACCGGCAATGACGTGCTGTACATGACGCTCAAGAGCGTTCGCACGGCCTTTGTCATCGGCAGCTTGGCCACGATTGCCACCTTGCCGTTCGCGTTGATTTTTGGCATTGCGGCGGGCTATTTCAAGGGTTGGGTCGATGACGTCATCCAGTACATCTATACGGTGCTCTCGTCGGTGCCCAACATCCTGCTGATCGCGGCCTGCGTGTTGATGGTGCAGGTCTTCCTCGACAAGCACCCCGAGCTGTTCGAGACCGGGCTGGAGCGCGCCGACCTCAAGATCTTCCTGCTCTGCCTGATCCTGGGCCTGACCGGCTGGGCCGGCCTGTGCCGCTTGCTGCGGGCCGAAACGCTCAAGCTGCGCGAACTGGAATACGTGCAGGCGGCCACCGCCTTCGGAGTCAGCCACTGGCGCATCATGCAGCGCCATGTGCTGCCCAATGTCATGCACCTGGTGCTGATCACCACGGTGCTGGAGTTTTCGGGCCTGATCCTCTACGAGGCCGTGCTGTCCTACGTGGGCGTGGGCGTTGATCCGTCCATGAACAGCTTTGGCGGCATGATCAACCAGGCGCGCGTGGAAATGTCCCGCGACCCCATCGTCTGGTGGTCCTTCCTGGCCGCGTTCGTGTTCATGGTGGCCATCGTGCTGTCGGCCAACCTGTTTGCCGACGCCGTGCGCGATGCCTTCGATCCGCGCGCCCGTGTCTATCGCGCCCGCCCCCGTGCGGCCGTTCACCCAGCCTGAGGTTCCGATGCTGCAGACCCATGACC
>JAGNPA010000032.1 GCA_017989885.1 Aquabacterium sp. | reverse complement strand
GATGAAGTGGGTCATGACGTGCTCCTGTCAGGTGTGCGGGTCATTCAAAGCTGAAGCGCTTGGCGATGGCCACCAGCGCCTGCTCCAGCAGCAGGCCGACGATGCCGATCACGAAAATGGCGATCAGGATGTGCTGGACGTTGAGGTTGTTCCACTCGTCCCACACCCAGAAGCCGATGCCCACGCCCCCGGTCAGCATCTCGGCGGCCACGATCACCAGCCAGGCGGTGCCTACCGACAGGCGCACGCCCGTCAGCATGTAGGGCAGCACCGAAGGCAGCAGGATCTTGGTGGTGATCTTCCACTCGCTCAGGTTCAGCACCTTGGCCACGTTCAGGTAGTCCTCGGGCACACGCTGCACGCCCACGGCCGTGTTGATGATCATCGGCCAGATCGAGCAGATGAAGATCGTCCAGATCGCAGCCGGGTCGGCCGACTTGAACACCAGCAGGCCAATGGGCAACCAGGCCAGGGGCGAGACCGGGCGCAGCAAACTGATGATGGGGTTGAGCATGCTGCTGGCGATCTGCGAGCGACCGATCAGGAAACCCAGCGGAATGCCCACCACGGCGGCCAGCCCGAAGCCGACGGCCACGCGCTCCAGCGAGAACAGGATGTTCCAGCCGATGCCTTGGTCGTTCGGGCCATTGCTGTAGAACGGATCAGCGAACAGCACCACGGCGGCCTGCCATGTGGCCAGCGGTGTGGGGAAGGTGCTGCTGTTCTGTGTGAGCAAGGCCCAGATCCCGATCAGCAGGGCGATGCCTGCCAGCGGTGACAGGGTGCGCAAGGCCCATCCCAGCCAGTCCACGGACGGTTTGGGTGCCGCCGCCGCGGGCACAGGGGCCGCCTTCAGCGGGGGCGCAGGCGCAGTCTGCGCGGGGGAGGGCGACGTCGCCGGCAAGGCGTCATCGACCTCCGAGGGGCTGTGAAAAACGGCACTGACCATGATGGGCTCCTTTCAGTCTCAGGCTTTGATGGCGAAGCTGTCGGCGTACTTGGCCGGGTCCTTGCCCGTCCAGACCACGCCGTCGATCAACTTGCTGGTGCGCATCACGTCCTTGGGCACCGACAGGCCCAGACCGCTGGCGGCCTGCTTGTACAACTCGATCTGGTTGATCTGCTTGGCCACACCCAGGTAGTCGGGGTGCGCCTTGAGCAAGCCCCAGCGCTTGTGCTGCGTCAGGAACCACATGCCATCGGACAGGTAGGGGAAGTTCACCTTGCCGTCGTTGAAGAACTTCATGTGGTTGGGGTCGTCCCAGGTCTTGCCCATGCCGTTCTGGTAGCGGCCCAGGATGCGCTGGTTGATCGCGTCCACCCCGGTGTTGACATAGGACTTGGCCGCAATCGTCTCGGCCATCTTGAGCTTGTTCTGCAAGCTGGCGTCGATCCAGCGACTGGCCTCCAGCACGGCCATCATCACGGCGCGCGCGGTGTTCGGGTACTGCTTGACGAAGTCGCCCGTGCAGCCCAGCACCTTCTCGGGGTGGTCCTGCCAGATGTCCTGCGTGGTGTTGGCCGTCACCCCGATGCCGTCCATGATGGCGCGGTGGTTCCAGGGCTCGCCCACGCAGAAGCCATCCATGTTGCCCACCCGCATGTTGGCCACCATCTGCGGCGGCGGCACGGTGATGAGCTTGGCGCCCGACAGCGGGTTGATGCCCGCCGCCGCCAGCCAGTAGTGCATCCACATGGCGTGCGTGCCGGTGGGGAAGGTGCCCGCAAAGGTGTACTCGCGCTTTTCGCGGGCCATCAACTTGGCCAGAGTGGGCCCATTGACCGCTCCCTTGGACGCCAGCGCCTTGGACAGCGTGATGGCCTGCCCGTTGTGGTTCAGGCTCATCAGCACGGCCATGTCCTTCTTGGGGCCCCCAATGCCCAGGTGCACGCCGTAGACCAGGCCATACAGCACATGCGCCATGTGCAGATCGCCGTTGACCAGCTTGTCACGCACGCCGGCCCACGAGGCTTCCTTGGTCGGGATGATCTTGACGCCGTACTTCTTGTCGAAGCCCAGCACCGAAGCCATCACCACCGAGGCGCAATCGGTCAGTGGAATGAAGCCGATCTTCACCTCGGCCAGCTCGGGCTTGTCCGAGCCGGCGGCCCAGACAGCGGACGGGAGTCCGGGCACGGCTCCAACTGCGCCCGCGGCAGCGGCGCTCTTCAAGATGGTGCGGCGCGACATTTTCAGATCCTGGGTGTTCATGGTGCAAGACTTTCCCTTTGGACAAACAAAAAAGGTGTCAACCGTCGCGCAGCCTCGCCACAGGGGCGGGTTCACGCTTCAGAAGACACCTTTGTCGGATGCCTGGTGCCCGTCACGGGGCATCCAAGGCTGCAAAATCGCCGTTGACTTTGCTTGGTGGGGTATATGCAAACGCTGTGCCAGGTTGGTTGGGGTGGCCCTTGCCCCGTGATGGCACCTTGCTGGCCCCATGCCCGCCTCGCCTGAGCCCGGTTTCCGCCTTGTGCTGGTGCAGCCGCACGCCAAGCTGGGGCAGGGCAGGGCTCAGCCCAGCAGGTCGGCCGCATCGATCAGGCGCTGCGCCACCTCGACCAGCTTGAGCCCCTTGTCCATCGCGGCCTTGCGCAGCCGGGCATGGGCTTGTGGCTCCGTCAGCCCCTGGCGGCTCATCAGCAGGCCCTTGGCGCGGTCCAGCACCTTGCGGTCGGCCAGCTCCGAGCGGGCACTCGCCAGCTCCCGGCGCAGCGACTCCTCCATCTCGAAGCGCGCCATCGCCACATCCAGCACCGGCTTGATGCGCTCGGCAGGCGTGCCCACCGCCACATACGCCGACACGCCTGCCGCCACCGCCTTGCGCAGGTAGGCCGTGTCCTCGTCATCCGAGAACATCACGATCGGGCGGCGCTCGTCGCGCGTGGCCATCACCACATGCTCCAGGATGTCGCGCCCCTGCGATTCCGCGTCCACCACGATCAGATCGGGCTGGATCTGCCCGATGCGCTCAGGCAGGAAAGCATCACCGGGCAGGGCGGCCACCACGTTGTAGCCCGCCTCCAGCAGCGCAATGCGCAGCACCCGGGCGCGCTCGACCCCCGCCTGCTCCCTGTCATCGGGCTCGATGGACAGGGGCAGCGGCAGGACGATCACAACGCGCAAGGTGGACGCTTCGGCATTCATCCCTCGGATGCATGCAACATCCGCGCCCGAAAACCCGGGTTCTGGGCCGTCGCGTGGCGAGAACAGGTGGGTCGCCCTACACTGGCGGGATGTCGTCCACGTCCGCCACCCTGAGCGCGCCTGCGCTCTCCGCCCTGCCACGCCCCTGTCTGATCCTGGGAGTCGAGTCCTCCTGCGACGAGACCGGCCTGGCCCTGGTCTCCCTGCCTCTGGAGGGCGAGCCCCGCCTGCTGGCGCATGCCCTGCACAGCCAGATCGACATGCACCAGGCCTACGGCGGGGTGGTGCCCGAGCTGGCGTCGCGCGACCACATCCGCCGTGTCGTGCCGCTGGCGCGACAGGTGCTGGCCGAATCCGGCCAGACGCTCGCCGACATCGACGTGGTCGCCTACACCCGTGGACCCGGCCTGGCCGGTGCCCTGCTGGTGGGTGCTGGCATGGCCTGCGCCCTGGGAACGGCCCTGAACAAGCCGCTGCTGGGCGTGCACCACCTCGAAGGCCACCTGCTGTCGCCCTTCCTGTCGGTCGACCCGCCCGAGTTCCCCTTCGTCGCCTTGCTGGTGTCGGGTGGCCACACCCAACTGATGCGCGTCGACGGGGTCGGGCGCTACGAGA
The DNA here is from genome assembly GCA_017989885.1 of Aquabacterium sp. Lineage (GTDB taxonomy): Bacteria > Pseudomonadota > Gammaproteobacteria > Burkholderiales > Burkholderiaceae_C > Aquabacterium. Next base: position 7,019 of record JAGNPA010000032.1, on the reverse strand, counting down.
TGCTGGGCGAGACGGTGGACGACGCCGCCGGGGAAGCCTTCGACAAATCCGCCAAGCTGATGGGCCTGCCCTATCCCGGCGGCCCGCATCTCGCACGTCTGGCCGAATCCGGTGACCCGAAAGCCTTTGAGCTGCCCCGCCCGATGTTGCACAGCGGCAACCTCGACTTCTCGTTTGCGGGCCTCAAGACCGCCGTCCGCACCCATCTGGTGCGCCTGGGCTGGCTGGACCGTCCTGATTTGCTGGCGACCGCTGAAGCGCAACCGGTCCTCGCCAACCTGGCCGCCTCCACCCAGGCCGCCATCGTCGAGGTGCTGGTCAAGAAGGTGTTGCTGGCGCTGAAGTCCACCGGCCTCAAGCGTGTGGTCGTGGCTGGTGGCGTGGGTGCCAACCGCCTGCTGCGCGCGCAGCTGGACCAGGCCTGTGCCCGCCGCCAGATCCGCGTCCACTACCCCGAGATGCACCTGTGCACCGACAACGGCGCCATGATCGCCCTGGCGGCCGCCATGCGCATCCAGAGCGGGCAGGCCCGCCTCAGCGTCGAGCCCGCCTTCGACGTCAAGCCTCGCTGGGATTTGTCCAGCATCTGACTTTTTGCTATACTTGCGGGCTTGCCATTGCATTTGTGGTGGCATGCATCGCACGACCTGGGTCGGTTTCACCCGGAGTCGCAAGTCTTAACGCAGAAACCCAGGGCACCGGCCACCCGGCCATGATCCCCAGGCCTGCATCTGTTTTCAAGGAAACACCATGTCCGTCGCAGACATCAACACCGCTGCCATCGTCAAAGACAACGCCCGTGCCGCCAATGACACCGGCTCTCCTGAAGTGCAAGTGGCCCTGCTGACCGCTCGCATCGTCGAACTGACCCCCCACTTCAAGGCCAACAAGAAGGACCACCACGGTCGTCGCGGCCTGCTGCGCATGGTCAGCCGTCGCCGCAAGCTGCTGGACTACCTCAAGTCCAAGGATGCTGCCCGTTACGTGGCCCTGATCCAGAAGCTGGGCCTGCGCAAGTAAGCACCGCATGACGACAAAAAGCCTGTCTGGATCCCTCCAGCACAGGCTTTTTGTTTTTTAACGCCAGCCACTCGACTCCTGCGAACGCTGTGTCATTCCAACGAGGCTGAGGTCTCAACCTCGCTGGAATGGCATCGCGATTGAGTGACGGCACACCCACCGGGCGGCACGTGTCGCCCGCACAACCAAACCGGAGAACTCATCCATGACCATGTTCAACAAAGTCACCAAGACCTTCCAATGGGGCAAGCACACCGTCACGATGGAGACGGGTGAAATCGCACGTCAAGCCACCGGCGCCGTGCTGGTCGACATCGAAGGCACCGTGGTGCTGGCCACCGTCGTGTGCGCCAAGGTCGCCAAGGCTGGCCAGGACTTCTTCCCCCTGACCGTCGACTACATCGAGAAGACCTACGCCGCCGGCAAGATCCCCGGCAGCTTCTTCAAGCGTGAAGCCAAGCCTTCCGAGCTGGAAACGCTGACCTCGCGTCTGATCGACCGCCCCATCCGCCCCCTGTTCCCCGAAGGCTTCTTCAACGAAGTGCAGCTGGTCATCCACGTGGTGTCGCTGAACCCTGAAGTCTCGGCCGACATCGCCGCCATGATCGCCTCCAGCGCTGCGCTGTCGATCTCGGGCATCCCGTTCAACGGCCCCATCGGTGCCGCTCGCGTGGGTTACATCAACGGCGAATACGTGCTCAACCCCAGCATCGCCGAGTTGACCAACTCCAAGATGGACCTGATCGTTGCCGGCACCGAAACCGCCGTGCTGATGGTCGAGTCCGAAGCCGACCAGCTGTCTGAAGACGTCATGCTGGGTGGTGTCGTGTTCGGTCACGAGCAAGGCAACATCGCCATCAACGCCATCCATGACCTGGTGCGCGACGCTGGCAAGCCTTCCTGGGACTGGCAAGCGCCTGCCAAGGATGAAGCCTTCATCGCCAAGGTCAACGGCCTGGCCGAAGAAAAGCTGCGCACCGCCTACCAGATCCGCTCCAAGCAAGCCCGCACGCAAGCCTGCCGCGCTGCCTATGCTGAAGTCAAGGCTGCCCTGACGGCCGAAGGCATCGCCTTTGACGGCGTCAAGGTCGAAGGTCTGCTGTTCGACATCGAAGCCAAGATCGTGCGTGACCAGATCCTGGCCGGCGAGCCCCGCATCGACGGTCGCGACACCCGCACCGTGCGCCCCATCGAGATCCGCACCGGCGTGCTGCCTCGCGTGCACGGCTCGGCCCTGTTCACCCGTGGTGAGACCCAGGCCCTGGTGGTTGCCACCCTGGGCACCGAGCAGGACTCCCAGCGCATCGACGCCCTGACTGGCGACTACCGCGACACCTTCCTGTTCCACTACAACATGCCTCCGTTCGCCACTGGCGAAACCGGTCGCGTGGGCACCCCCAAGCGTCGCGAAATCGGCCACGGCCGTCTGGCCAAGCGCGCCCTGGTGCCGCTGCTGCCCCCGAAGGACGAGTTCGCCTACACCGTGCGCGTGGTCTCCGAAATCACCGAGTCCAACGGCTCCTCGTCGATGGCTTCGGTCTGCGGCGGCTGCCTGGCCATGATGGACGCCGGCGTGCCGATGAAGGCCCACGTGGCCGGCATCGCCATGGGCCTGATCAAGGATGGCAACAAGTTCGCCGTGCTGACCGACATCCTGGGTGACGAAGATCACCTGGGCGACATGGACTTCAAGGTGGCCGGCACCACCGGCGGCATCACCGCCCTGCAGATGGACATCAAGATCCAGGGCATCACCAAGGAAATCATGCAGGTGGCACTGGCTCAGGCCAAGGAAGCTCGTCTGCACATCCTGGGCAAGATGGTCGAAGCCATGTCGGGCGCCAACACCGAAGTCTCGGAGTTCGCACCTCGCCTGTACACCCTCAAGATCAACCCCGAGAAGATCCGTGACGTGATCGGCAAGGGCGGCGCCACCATCCGTGGCCTGTGCGAAGAGACCGGCTGCCAGATCAACATCGGCGAAGATGGTGTCATCACCATCGCCTCGACCGACGCTGAAAAGGCCGACTTCGCCATCAAGCGCATCAACGAGATCACCGCCGAAGTCGAAATCGGCAAGACCTACGAAGGCGCGGTCACCAAGCTGTTCGACTTCGGTGCCCTGGTCAACCTGATGCCCGGCAAGGACGGTCTGCTGCACATCAGCCAGATCGCCCACGAGCGCGTCGAGAACGTCTCCGACTACCTGACCGAAGGCCAGATCGTCAAGGTCAAGGTTCTGGAGACCGACGAGAAGGGCCGCGTCAAGCTGTCCATGAAGGCGCTGATGGAGCGTCCGGAAGGCATGCCCGAGCGCGAAGAGCGTGGCGACCGCGGTGACCGTGGTTCGCGTGGCGACCGTGGCCCCCGTGGTGATCGCGGCGACCGCGGTGACCGTGGCGATCGCGCCCCCCGTGGTGATCGCGCTGACCGTGCACCCCGTGCCGAGCAGCAAGCTGCCGAGCAAGGCGAGGGCGGTGCCGCTCAGGAACAGCAACAACAGCAGCAATGAGCGTCATGAAGAAACTGGTCGTTGGCAACTGGAAGATGCACGGTAGCCGTGCCTTCAATGCAGAGCTGATTCAGGGTCTTCTGGTGGCCGATCTGGCCACCACGGCGCCCAATGCGGATGTGGCTGTGTGCCCGCCTTGCGTGTTTCTGGCGGACGTGGCCGATGCCCTGCAGGGCAGCGCCATTGCCGTCGGCACACAAGACATCTCGGCACAGACCCAAGGTGCGTACACCGGTGAAGTCGCGGGTCCCATGATCCGTGAGTTCGGCGCCACGTACGCCATCGTGGGTCACTCCGAGCGTCGCAGCTACCACGCTGAAAGCGACCAGCTGGTCGCCGACAAGGCCAAGGCGGCGCTGTCGCACGGTCTGGTGCCCATCGTGTGTGTCGGCGAAACACTGGCCGAGCGCGAGGCGAACCAGACCGAAGCGGTCGTGGGTCGTCAGCTGCAGGCCGTCATCGACACCCTCGGTGACGACATCGCCCGCGTGGTCGTGGCCTATGAGCCTGTTTGGGCCATCGGCACCGGCAAGACCGCATCGCCCGCTCAGGCTCAAGCCGTGCACGCCAGTTTGCGTGCGCAGCTGGCCAAGGCCACGCCCAAGGCAGCGGACATCCCGCTGCTGTACGGCGGCAGCGTCAAGCCCGACAACGCGGTCGAGCTGTTCTCGCAGCCCGACATCAACGGGGGCCTCATTGGCGGTGCGGCCCTCAAGGCGGCCGACTTTGCGGCCATCGCTCGCGCAGCCTGACCCGGCCGCGCGACAAGACTGATTCAGGAGTTTCTTTCATGCAACAAACGTTGATGACTGTGGTGCTGTTGCTGCAGGTGATCTCGGCTCTGGCCATGATTGGCCTGGTGCTGGTTCAGCACGGCAAGGGTGCCGACATGGGTGCCTCATTCGGCACCGGTGCGTCGGGCAGCCTGTTCGGCGCCACAGGCAGTGCCAACTTCCTCTCCCGCTCGACAGCCGTGGCGGCCACGATCTTCTTCGTGGCCACCCTGGCGCTGGCGTACTTTGGCAACCTGCGTGGTGCGTCGTCGCAAGGCGCCAGCATCCTGGAGCAGGCCGCCTCGGCGCCTGCGGCAGCTTCGGCTCCTGTTGCGCCTGCATCGGGTGCGGCGCTGATTCCGTCGAAGTGATGAAACTGATGTCCTCTAGTGGGGCATCGGTTCAACAAGCCGATTTTTCGGTTTAGAATGTGAGTCTTCGGTGAGCCAGCCTCATGCAAGCCGAAGCAAACAACGAGCGAATCCAAAAGATTCAATCGCCGACGTGGTGAAATTGGTAGACACGCTATCTTGAGGGGGTAGTGGCGAAAGCTGTGCGAGTTCGAGTCTCGCCGTCGGCACCATAAGATTTCTAAACGAGTCTTTGCGCCCCCTATGATCAGCAACGGTAACGCTTTTCCAGCTGGTCACATGGCGGTGACACTTGCCCTCACAGGCATGTGTCCATGGCGTGAAACGCTCCGGTGGGCGCGCTTTGGTTGATGTCAGTCAGGATCCTCCTGATGGTCATGATGCCGGGCGCGCTTTTCTTTTGTCCGTGTGGTCCAATCACACAATTTGTTCCATCTGAGGCCCCACATCATGATGAACATTGAGCAGTACCTGCCGGTCATCCTTTTCATTCTGGTTGGCGTTGGCGTTGGTGTCGCCCCCCAATTGCTGGGCTTTTTGCTCGGCCCTCGTCGCCCTGACGAGGCCAAGAACTCCCCCTATGAATGCGGCTTCGAAGCTTTCGAGGACGCCCGGATGAAGTTCGATGTGCGCTACTACCTGGTCGCCATCCTCTTCATCTTGTTTGACCTGGAAATCGCGTTCCTGTTCCCTTGGGCTGTGGCGCTCAAGGAAGTGGGCATGACAGGCTTCCTGACCGTCATGCTCTTCCTGAGCATCCTGGTCGTGGGCTTCGTCTACGAATGGAAGAAGGGTGCGCTGGACTGGGAGTGATCCCGTCTGGCCCGTCCCCCACAGGAATCTGAAGAGGTAATACACATGGGTATCGAAGGCGTCTTCAAAGAGGGCTTCATCACCACGTCGGCCGACACGCTGATCAACTGGTCCAAGACTGGTTCGCTGTGGCCAATGACGTTTGGTCTGGCCTGTTGCGCGGTCGAGATGATGCACGCCGGTGCGGCGCGCTACGACATCGACCGCTTTGGCATGTTGTTCCGCCCCAGCCCCCGCCAGTCCGATCTGATGATCGTGGCCGGCACGCTGTGCAACAAGATGGCGCCCGCGCTGCGCAAGGTGTACGACCAGATGGCCGAACCCCGTTGGGTGCTGTCCATGGGCTCGTGTGCCAACGGCGGAGGCTACTACCACTACAGCTATTCGGTGGTGCGCGGTTGTGACCGCATCGTGCCGGTGGACGTGTACGTGCCCGGTTGCCCCCCGACGGCTGAAGCGCTGCTTTACGGCATCCTGCAACTGCAGGCCAAGATCCGCCGCGAAAACACCATTGCCCGCTGATCAGGAGCCATTGCATGAGCCAGAAACTCGCCAACCTGCAAGCCGCCCTGGAGCGCATCCTGGGTGACAAGATCAAGCGCCTGGACAGCATCAAGGGTGAACTGACCCTGACCGTGTCCGCCGCCGATTACCACGACATCTGCCTGACCCTGCGCGACCACGCCGAGCTGAAGTTCGAGATGCTGGTCGACCTGTGTGGCATGGATTACTCGGCCTACAAGGACGGCGGCCCCAGCATCTACGCCGACGGCCCACGCTTTTGCGCCATCACCCACCTGCTGTCGGTCAACAAGAACTGGCGTCTGCGCCTGAAGGTCTTTGCGCTGGACGACGACTTCCCGGTGCTGGCCTCCGTCACCGACGTGTGGAGCAGCGCCAACTGGTTCGAGCGTGAAGCTTTTGACCTCTACGGCATCATCTTCGACGGTCACAACGACCTGCGTCGCATCCTGACGGACTACGGCTTCATCGGCCACCCCTTCCGCAAGGACTTCCCGACCACCGGCTACGTGGAGATGACCTACGACGAAGTGCAAAAGCGCGTGGTCTACCAGCCCGTCACCATCGAGCCGCGCGAGATCACCCCGCGCATCATCCGCGAAGACAACTACGGTGGTCTCCACTGATGCACAAGGCCTGAGTCATGTCAGAAATCAAGAACTACACCCTGAACTTCGGTCCGCAGCACCCGGCCGCGCACGGCGTGCTGCGTCTGATCCTCGAGTTGGACGGCGAAGTCATCCAGCGTGCTGACCCGCACATCGGTCTGCTGCACCGCGCCACCGAGAAGCTGGCCGAATCCAAGACCTTCATCCAGTCGCTGCCCTACATGGACCGCCTGGATTACGTCTCGATGATGTGCAACGAGCACGCCTACTGCCTGGCCATCGAAAAGATGATGGGCATCGAGGTGCCGGTCCGTGCGCAGTACATCCGCGTGATGTTCGCCGAGATCACCCGCGTTCTGAACCACCTCTTGTGGCTGGGCGCCCACGGTTTCGACTGTGG
>JAGNPA010000277.1 GCA_017989885.1 Aquabacterium sp. | reverse complement strand
CTACCTGAAAAGTGACGGATATTTTTCCGGTGTTGGTGATTTCACTTACTCGACTACGCTTGGCGAGTTGGCGATGAATTCGCAGGCTTTGACCGATGTCTTGAATTGGACCGCGCTGTTTCCATATGTTCAAACGCAGGCTGGAGGCGCTCAAACTTCTACCGTGAGCATCCAGCTGACGACACTCACTTTGTCGCAGTCGGTTTCGGCCGTTCCTGAGCCAGCATCGGCGTGGCTGGGGGCGTTGGGGGTGTGCGCAGTAAGTTTGGCGGTTCGGCGTTCACGGCGTCTCCGTGTCTCCGCGTTCGAAAGTGATGTTACCAAGGGTATCTAATCGCCTGAATGCCCGGTGTCAGGGAGGTATTCGTGTTGATTCGCACTCATGGTTTGGGTCTGGAGAGCTTTGTCGGCTGAGTCGTGTATTGGCAGCGTGGCACAGAGAACGGGGCACCGTAAAATGTCGATATGACATTCTGTGACCAGTTGATCGCCGCGCAGCGGCAACACCAATCCTTGCTGTGCGTGGGCCTGGACCCCGAGCCGTCGAAGTTCCCTGGTGCCTGGAAGGGCCAGAGCGACCGCATCTATGACTTCTGCGCGGCCATTGTGGACGCGACGAAGGACCTGGTGTGCGCCTTCAAGCCGCAGATCGCCTACTTTGCGGCCCACCGCGCGGAAGACCAGCTGGAGCGCCTGATGGCGCACATGCGCCGCGTCGCCCCGCAGGTGCCGGTGATCCTGGATGCCAAGCGTGGCGACATCGGCTCGACCGCCGACCAGTACGCCCGCGAAGCCTTCGAGCGCTACCAGGCCGATGCGGTGACGCTGTCGCCCTTCATGGGCTTCGACACGATGGAGCCCTTCCTGAAGTACCCCGGCAAGGGCGTGATCCTGCTGTGCCGCACGTCCAACCCGGGCGGCTCGGACCTGCAGAACCTGCGTCTGGCCGATATCGAGGGCCAGCCGCGCGTGTACGAGCACATTGCCAAGCAGGCGCAAGGCCCGTGGAACACCAATGGGCAAATGGGCCTGGTGGTGGGCGCGACCTTCCCCGAAGAGATCGCCCGGGTGCGTGAATTGGCCCCCACGCTGCCTCTCCTGATCCCCGGTGTGGGCGCGCAGGGCGGCGATGCGGTGGCCACGGTCAAGGCAGGGCTGACGACGGATGCCAGTGGCGCCATCACCGGCACCATCGTCGTCAACAGCTCGCGGGCGGTGCTCTACGCCAGCAGTGGCGATGATTTCGCCAGCGCGGCACGTCGGGTGGCGATGGAGACGCGTGAGGCGCTGAATCAGGCCCGCCCGTCAGCCTGACACCCAGCCGCCGCTGGCATCCCGGCGGCGGGCGCCGTATGATGCTCGGTTGCCCTGAATCTGCTGGTGTGCCCGATGTCTCGCCCTGAACTGCCTGTTGATGTGTCTTTTGCCCAGCCTGCGCCAACCGGTGCGAGGCTGGATCCTCAGCACATCCACATCCGTGGTGCGCGCACCCACAATCTGAAAAACATCGACCTGGACCTGCCGCGCAACCAGTTGGTGGTGATCACGGGTTTGTCGGGCTCGGGCAAGTCGAGCTTGGCGTTTGACACGCTGTATGCCGAAGGCCAACGCCGGTATGTGGAGAGCCTGAGCGCCTACGCGCGCCAGTTCCTGCAACTGATGGACAAGCCCGATGTCGATGTGATCGAGGGCCTGTCGCCGGCGATCAGCATCGAGCAGAAAGCCACCAGCCACAACCCGCGCTCGACCGTGGGCACGGTCACCGAGATCCACGATTACCTGCGCTTGCTGTACGCCCGCGCCGGCACGCCGTTCTGCCCGGAGCATGGCGAGCCTCTGCAAGCTCAAAGCGTGAGCCAGATGGTGGACGCCGTGCTGGCCTTGCCGGAAGACACCAAGCTCATGATCCTGGCGCCCGTCGTGCGCGACCGCAAGGGTGAGCATGTCGAGCTGTTTGCGCAGATGCAGGCCCAGGGTTATGTGCGCTTTCGCATCAACGGCCAGATCGTCGAGGCGGCGGACCTGCAGCCGCTGGTGAAAAACGAGAAGCACGACATCGACGTGGTGGTGGATCGGCTGAAGGTGCGCGCCGACATGACGCAGCGCCTGGCCGAAAGCTTTGAGGCCGCCTTGCGCCTGGCCGAAGGCCGCGCGTTGGCGCTGGAGATGGACAGCGGCCTCACGCACCTGTTCTCGGCCAAGTTTGCCTGCCCCGTCTGCAGCTATTCGCTCTCCGAGTTGGAGCCGCGGCTGTTCTCGTTCAACTCGCCGCAGGGGGCTTGCCCCACCTGTGATGGCCTGGGGCATGTGATTGCCTTCGACCCGCAGCGCGTGGTGGCCTTCCCGTCGCTGAGCATCGGCAGTGGCGCTGTCAAGGGCTGGGACCGACGCAATCCCTACACCTACAGCCTCATCGAATCCATCGGGCGGCATTACGAGGTGGACATCGAGCAGCCCTTCGAAGAGTTGCCCGCCCACGTTCAGCAGGTGCTGCTCTACGGTTCGGGCACCGAAGAGATCGAGTTCACCTACGAAGCCGACGGCACGGCGGGCAAGAAGCGCAAGGTCAAGCGCTCACACCCCTTCGAAGGCATCATCCCCAACTTCGAGCGTCGCTTCAAGGAAACGGATTCGAGCGCGGTGCGTGAAGAGCTGGCCCGCTACCAGCAGCCCAAGGCCTGCCCCGCCTGCCACGGCACGCGCCTGCGCACCGAAGCACGGCACGTCAAGTTGCAGGACGCGCGCACTGGCGACACCAAGCCCATCTACGAGATTGCGCATGCCACGCTGGCCGAGGCGCAGCACTACTTTGACCACCTGCATTTGCAAGGCGCCAAGGCCGAGATCGCGGCCAAGGTCGTCAACGAGATCCGCTCACGTTTGCGCTTCCTTAACGATGTCGGCCTGAACTACCTGAGCCTGGATCGCAGTGCCGACACGCTCTCGGGCGGCGAGGCGCAGCGCATCCGCCTGGCCTCGCAGATCGGCTCGGGCCTGACCGGCGTGATGTATGTGCTTGATGAGCCCAGCATCGGCCTGCACCAGCGCGACAACGACCGCCTGATCGGCACCCTGCAGCACCTGCGCAACCTGGGCAACAGCGTGCTGGTGGTCGAGCACGACGAAGACATGATCCGCGCCGCCGACCACGTGATCGACATGGGCCCGGGGGCCGGCGTGCATGGTGGCCACGTGCTCGCCCAGGGCACGCCTGACGAGGTCATGGCCAACCCCAACAGCATCACCGGGCGCTACCTGGCGCGCGCGCTGCGCATCGAATTGCCCAAAAAACGGCATGCTTTCACCGACGAGACGCCGCGCCTGCGCGTGGTCAACGCCAGTGGACACAATCTCAAAGGCGTCACAGCCGACTTCCCGGTGGGCCTGTTGACCTGCGTGACGGGCGTGTCGGGTTCGGGCAAGTCCACCCTGGTCAACGACACCTTGTATGCCGCCGTGGCCCGCAAGCTGTACCACAGCCACCTTGATCCCGAGCCGCATGACGAGATCGAAGGCCTGGAGTTGTTCGACAAGGTCATCAACGTCGACCAGTCACCGATTGGCCGCACGCCGCGCAGCAACCCGGCCACCTACACGGGCC
>JAGNPA010000276.1 GCA_017989885.1 Aquabacterium sp. | reverse complement strand
CGGCGAGCGACGCAGGATCACGCCCCGTGCGCGCAAGGCTTCCAGCACCTGGCTGTTGGCAAAACCGTAGATGACGCACATCTGGCGCGCATTGACCAGCTTGGTCAGGCGCACCAGCCAGTCGACCGTTTCCATGTGCAGGGCGCCCAGCTCGGCCACCACCATGTCGGCCTGCAGGTGCTGCACGCGCAGTTCAGACTGTGGGCTGGCATCGAGGCTGCCCACCACGTCCAGCTCGGGCACGGCCTCCAGCGTGGTGCGCCAGCGCGTGCCAGCATCCGGCCCCACCAGCAGCACCCGCAGACGGTTCAAGGCCTCGGTCGCGCGGGGTGCCGGGCGGGCGGGCGCCGGTGCGGCCGAGCGCTGCAGCAGGCCCTCCGCCAGCTCGGCTTCATGCAGCAAATCCTGCAACTGCGGCGTCTGCATGCGCGCCAGCATGCCGATGCCATGGCCCTTGTTCACCAGTTGTTTGATCAGGACCAAGCGCCGCACGTCTTGACTTGAGTAAAGTCTATGACCAGAAGCAGCTTGTGCAGGGCCCACAACCTGATATCGTCTCTCCCAGACCCGGAGGGTGGCGACCGGGATGTTGACCATGCGTGCCGCAGCACTGCTGCGGTATCGTGGGGTGCTGGCGTCTGCCAGCGAGGCATCTTGTTCAGTCATGCATCACCTTCAAGGGTCATTGACCTCAAATTGAAAACGGATGACGCATTCTGATACGGTCACAATCGAAATGACCGGTCAGAATATGAGTCAAACCAAGGTCAAAACCTTTTCCTTCATCCCCACTGGAGAAAACATGAGCACACGTCGCCAATTCATGATGACCCTCGTTCCGGCTGCTGCGGTCTTGACCGCCGCCACCGGCGCACGCGCCCAAGCCGCCAAGATCGATGAAAAGGACCCAGCTGCCGTGGCCCTGGCCTACAAGCACGATGCGACCAAGGTGGACGCCAAGGCCAACCCGACCTACAAGGCTGGCAACAACTGCCTGAACTGCCAGTTCTACCAAGGCAAGGATGCCTGGGGCGCCTGCCCGATGGTCGGCGGCAAGCTGGTCGCTGGCAAGGGCTGGTGCAAGGTCTGGGCCAAGAAGGCCTGATCGGCCTCACGCCTGCCTGACCGCGCTGCCATCCGGGCGCGGTCAGACACAAAAAAGCCCGCTGCAAAGCGGGCTTTTTGTTGTGCGGCGGTGTGGTCATCGCCAAGGCAAGGCCACACCGACAGGCATCAGCCGTTGAGCGGCGTGATCCCGGCAATGGCCCACTCGCCACTGTTGTCCAGCGGCTTGACCAGGTGCCACAGTTCATCAAACGGCTCGGCGCCGGCGTTGATGTCTTCGCGGATCAGGCCATGGAAGCGCACCGAGGCGACCCACTGACCGTTTTCCTGGGCGGTGTCGACCAGTTCGGCGTCCAGTTGCATCACGTCGGTCTGGTTGGCCGAATTGCCACGCTCTTGCAGGTCCAGACGCAAGGACGCGAACAGCTCGGGCGTGGTGAACTTGCGCAGATCGTCCACGTTGCCGGCGTCGTTGGCGGCCTGCAGGCGGATGAAGATCATCTTGGCAATGCGCTGGAAGCCGTCGGCGTCAAAGCCAGCGGGGACATTGCTCAGATTGCCACCGACGGCGGCTCCTGCGGCACCGGCACCCACGGCAGCGGGCGCGGCGTCAAACGCCTGACGCTGCATCGGCTGCGCAAAGGTGTCACGGCTGTCTGGCTGGTTGAACTGCTGACCAAAGGGTGCACCGGCACCGGCCAGTTGCGGACCCCGGGCCTGTTGGGCACCGCCCTTGAAGCGGCGCATCACGAAGGTGATCAGGGCCACGGCGGCCACGGCCAGCAAGGCCATCATCAGGAAGTTGCCGAAGGCCTCGCCCATGCCCAGGTGGCTCATCAGCGCGGCAATGCCCAAGCCAGCGGCCAGGCCGGCGATCGGGCCCATCCACGAGCGCTTGGCAGGCTGGGCGGCGGCCCCTGCGGCAGCGGGCGCGGCGGCGTTGGTCGGCGCGGCGCTCTTGTTCATCTGGTTGGGCGACGCATCCGGCGCGGCAGACGGCTGCTTGGCAGGCATCTGGCGCTGCATGCCGGACGCACGCCCACCACCCAGTCGCTTGGCCTCAGCATCCATCGGAACGGAAACCATGCCCACGCCGGCCAGCGTCACGGCCAGCGCCATCAAGATGTTCATCAATTTCATTGCGAGATCGGTCCTTGCCCCTTCAGGGCCATTGATCGGTTGATTGCCAGCGCATTGTGCGCAAGATCAAGGCCAGATATTCAGCCAATCCGGACAGGTGGGGGCAACTTTACATAAATCAACATGCGCCATCTGGGGATAATCCGCCCCATGAGCACACCCCAGACCGACGCCCCCTCTTTCAGCAGCCTGCCGCTGAGCCCCGCCATGCAGGCCACCCTGCAGAGCCTGGGTTACCTGAGCATGACCCCCATCCAGGCCAGCAGCCTGCCCCTGACCCTGGCTGGCCACGACCTGATCGCCCAGGCCAAGACGGGCAGCGGCAAGACCGCCGCCTTCGCCATCCCGCTGCTGCACAAGCTGGACGTGCGCAACCCCGCCGTGCAGGCCATGGTGCTGTGCCCCACGCGTGAGCTGGCGGACCAGGTTTGCCAGGAAATCCGCCGGCTGGCGCGCTCCGAGGCCAACATCAAGGTGCTGACCCTGTGCGGCGGCAGCACCATGCGCCCGCAGATCGAAAGCCTGGCCTACGGTGCCCACATCGTGGTCGGCACACCCGGCCGCATCATGGACCACCTCGAGCGTGGCACGCTCGACCTGCGCTGCCTGAACACCCTGGTGCTCGACGAGGCCGACCGCATGCTGGACATGGGCTTTCACGACAGCATGATTTACGTGGCCCGCCAGTGCCCCAAAGACCGCCAGACCATGCTGTTCTCGGCCACCTACCCCGACACCATCGCCAAGCTGAGCGCCCAGTTCCTGCGCCAGCCCAAGGAGGTCAAGGTGGCGGCCACGCACGAGGCCAGCAAGATCCGCCAGCGCTGGTACCAGGTCGACCGCGAAACCCGCCTCGACGCGGTGACCAAGCTGCTGCTGCACTACCGCCCGGCCAGCACCATCGCGTTTTGCAACACCAAGCAGCAATGCCGCGACCTGGTCGATGTGCTGACCGCCCATGGCATCGAGGCCATCGCCCTGCACGGCGACCTGGAGCAGCGTGACCGCGACCAGGTGCTGATCCAGTTTGCCAACCGCAGCGCCTCGGTGCTGGTGGCCACCGACGTGGCCGCGCGCGGCCTGGACATCGCCAACCTGGAGGCCGTGATCAACGTGGACGTGACGCCCGACCCCGAGGTGCACATCCACCGCATCGGCCGCACCGGCCGGGGCGACGCCGAAGGCTGGGCCCTGAACCTGGCCAGCATGAGCGAGATGGGCCGTGTCGGCAACCTCGAGCTGCTGCAAAAGCGCGAGTCCGAATGGCACAAGCTGGAAGAGCTGACGCCCGCCAGCGACGAGCCCCTGCTGCCGCCCATGGTCACCATCCAGCTGCTGGGCGGCCGCAAGGAAAAGCTGCGCCCCGGCGACCTGCTGGGCGCGCTGACCGGCGAATGCGGCTTCGT
>JAGNPA010000275.1 GCA_017989885.1 Aquabacterium sp. | reverse complement strand
GCTTGATACTCCGTTTTCTTCCCGTCGCCAGCGCGTCTGCATCCTGGGTGCCACCGGTTCGATCGGCACCAACACGCTTGATGTGCTGTCACGCCATCCCGAGCAGTTCGAGGTGTGGGCGCTGACGGGGGCCTCCCGCGTCGATGAGCTGATGGCGCAGTGCCGCCAATGGCAGCCGCGCTACGCCGTGATGCCCGATGAGACGGTGGCCCAACGCCTGCGTGCGCTGATCGCCGACGCAGGCTTGCGCACCGAGGTGCTCAGCGGGGCACAGGCCCTGATCGATGTGGCGTCGCATTCCGAGGTGGATGTGGTGATGGGCGCCATCGTTGGCGCCGCCGGCTTGCCACCTTGTCTGGCTGCTGCACGGGCCGGCAAGCGTCTGTTGCTGGCCAACAAGGAGGCGCTGGTGGTGGGCGGTGCCTTGTTCATGCGCGCGGTGGAGGAGGGCGGGGCGACGCTCTTGCCCATCGACAGTGAACACTCGGCCATTTTTCAGTGCCTGCCCGAAGATCCCGCGGCCTGGGCGGCGCGCATCGACCACATCGTGTTGACCGCGTCAGGCGGGCCTTTCCGGCAGCGTGACCCCGCCACGTTTGGCGACATCACCCCCGAGCAGGCGTGCGCCCACCCCAACTGGGTCATGGGTCGCAAGATCTCGGTCGACTCGGCGACGATGATGAACAAGGCGCTGGAGGTGATTGAGGCCCGCTGGTTGTTCAACCTGCAGCCAGACCAGATCCGCGTGGTGCTGCACCCGCAAAGCATCATCCATTCGATGGTGGTGTGCCGTGACCGCTCGGTGCTGGCGCAACTGGGGACACCCGACATGCGCGTGCCGATTGCCTATGGCCTGTCGTGGCCGCAGCGCATCGAGTCGGGTGCCGACCTGCTGGACTTCACGCGCCTGAATGCCCTCACGTTCGAAGAGGCCGATGCACAGCGCTATCCTGGGCTGCAATTGGCCTGGGAGACACTCAAGGGCGAGGCGGGCAGCACCTGTGTGCTCAACGCGGCCAACGAGATCGCCGTGGAGGCCTTTCTGGCCCGTCGCATCCGTTTTGATCAGATCCACCGGGTTGTGGTCCAGTCCCTGTCGGACTGCCGGATTGAGCACTCGGCCACCGAGACGGTGGAAGGTTTGCTGGACCTCGACGGGCAGGCGCGCCGTGTGGCCTCGTCGGTCGTGGCGGGGCTGGCGGTTTGACGCGGGCGCCAAGCATGTCGACACGCAGCGGTGACGCAGGAGAATGACGATGTTGATGACGGTGCTGTCTTTTCTGGTGACGATCGGTGTGCTGGTGGTGATCCACGAGTACGGTCACTATCGGGCGGCGGTGGCCTGCAACGTCAAGGTGCTGCGGTTCTCCGTGGGCTTTGGCCAGGTCTTGTGGCGGCGTCAGCGGGGTGAAACCGAATTCGTGATCTCGGCGCTGCCCCTGGGCGGTTACGTCAAGATGCTGGACGAGCGCGAGGGCCCTGTGGATGCGTCCGAGCAACATCGCGCCTTCAACCGCAAGCCCTTGCGCCAGCGTGCCTTCGTTGTGGCCGCAGGCCCGCTGGCCAACCTGTTGCTGGCGGTGGTGCTGTATGCCGGCGTGAACTGGGCGGGCGTGCAGGAGTTGCGCCCCTGGCTGGCGCAACCGCGCGCGGGCACCTTGGCGGCCGAAGCCGGCTTGCAGTCGCGGGACGAGGTGGTGGGCCTGGAAGTGCTCCAGGCTGGCGCGGACGCCGACCAGGCGAGCCAGCATGTCGTGCGTTCCATGACGGATTTGCAGTGGCTGTTCATCCAGTCTGCGCTGGCCGGTCAGGATGTGCGCCTGCAGCTGGAGTCGCGCGCGCAGCCCTCGGGGCCGGTGATCGAGCGTCGCAGTGTGGTGCTGGCCTTGAGCCGCATTCCCGCCGCCGAGGTGGATGGACGCTTGCTGGACCGTGTGGGCTTGAGTGGCCCGTACGCAGAGCCCTTGATTGCCGAGGTGTTGCCGGGTGGCCCTGCAGAGAAGGCCGGCCTGCGCGCCGGTGACCGCGTCTTGCAGGTCAACGGCGAGCCGCCTGCAGACGCCGGACAGCTGCGTCAAATGATCCGTGACAGTCAGGCCAGTGGCGAGGCGCGCGCGCTGTCATTGCTGATCGAGCGGGCAGGCCAGACCCTGACATTGAATCTGTTGCCGGTGATGACCGACGTGCAGGGGCAGCGTGTGCCCCGCATCGAGGCCGCCCTGGGCAGCATGCCGGCCACGGTCGAGGTCAGCTATGGCCTGGTGGAGGGTTTGACCAAGGCCGCCACCAAGACCTGGGACGTCTCGGTGATGAGCCTGAGCATGCTCGGCAAGATGTTGATGGGTGAGGCTTCCTTGCAAAACCTCAGTGGCCCGTTGACGATCGCCGACTACGCGGGGCGTTCCGCGCAGATGGGTTGGGTCTACTACATTGGCTTCCTGGCCCTGGTCAGTGTGAGCCTGGGCGTGCTCAACTTGCTGCCGCTGCCCGTCCTCGATGGCGGGCACCTCATGTATTATCTTTTCGAAGGCGTCACGGGCCGGCCAGTTTCCGAAATCTGGCTGGAACGACTGCAGCGGGGTGGCGTGGCCATCATGCTCGCAATGATGTCATTGGCCCTCTACAACGACTTGGCGCGTCTCTTTGGCGCGCACTGAGTTTTCCTGCATGCAAAGCCCTTTCATGACTGCTGTGCGGTTCAAACCGACCCTGCTCGCCGCCCTCCTGGCGACATCCCTGTTTCACGCCGCCTGGGCGGTTGAACCATTTGTGCTGAAGGACATTCGTGTCGAGGGCCTGCAGCGCGCAGACGCCGGCACGGTGTTCGCCTCGCTGCCTTTCCGTGTCGGTGACACCTACACCGACGACAAGGGGTCCGCCGGTTTGCGCGCCCTGTTCGCCACCGGCCTGTTCAAGGATGTCCGCATCCAGGTCGACGGCAATGTCGTCGTCGTCGTCGTCGAAGAGCGTCCCGTGATTTCGCGCGTCGAATTTGTCGGCACCAAAGAGTTCGACAAGGACATCCTGGTCAAGGCACTCAAGGACATCGGTATCGGCGAGGGCCAGCCCTTTGACCGCGCCTTGGCCGACCGCGCCGAGCAGGAACTCAAGCGCCAGTACCTCACCCGCAGTCTGTATGGCGTGGAAGTGATTTCCACCATCACGCCTACCGAGCGCAACCGCGTCAACGTGACCTTCACGGTCACCGAAGGCGAGGTCACCAAGATCAAGAGCATCCGCATCACGGGCAATCAGGCTTTCTCTGAAAGCACCCTGATTTCGCAGATGGACCTGACCAAGGGTGGCTGGCTGACCTGGTACACCAAGTCCGACCAGTACGCGCGCGCCAAGCTGAACGCCGACCTGGAAACGATCAAGGCCTACTACCTGAACCGGGGCTACCTGGAGTTCAAGATCGAGTCGGCACAGGTGATCATTTCGCCCGACAAGCAGGACATCTCGATCGCGATCAGCGTGAACGAAGGCCCCCGCTATGTGGTGACCGCCGTGCGCCTGGAAGGCGAATACCTGGGCAAGGAAGCCGAGTTCCGCAAGCTGGTGACCATCGAGCCGGGCGAAGCCTATCGCGCCGATGCCGTGGCCGCCACCACGAGGGCCTTCACCGACCGCTTTGC
>JAGNPA010000274.1 GCA_017989885.1 Aquabacterium sp. | reverse complement strand
TGCCCGAAACCTTGCACGTGTCGCAGCGGCAGGTCCTGTCGGTCAAGCACCTGATGCAGGGCTACTGGCAGCTGGGCTCCAATCCGCGCTTTGTGCTGCTGGCGCTGGCCAGCGGCATCCCCTTCAACGGCATGTTCCTGTACGTGCTGTCGGCGCCCACTTTCCTGGGCGAACACCTGCAATTGGCCCCCACCCAGTTCTTCTGGTTCTTCGTGTGCACGATCAGCGGCATCATGGGCGGGGCCTGGCTCAGCGGCCGGTTGGCCGGGCGCATTGCGCCGGAGCGACAGGTGCGCATCGGGCTGGGCATCATGCTGGCCGTGTCGGTGGTCAACGTGGTCGCCAACCTGCTGTTCAAGGCCCATGTGAGCTGGTCGATGATCCCCATTGGGGTGTATTCCCTGGGCTGGGCCATGATGACCCCGGTGGTCACGCTCATGGTGCTGGACCTCTTTCCCGAGCGGCGCGGCATGGCCGCTTCCATGCAGGCCTTTGTGGGCAGCGCGGCCAACGGACTGGTGGCCGGGGTTCTGGCGCCCCTGGTGATGCACAGCACGATCGGGCTGGCCGTGGCAGCTTTGTTGCTGATGATGGTGGGGTTGATTGCCTGGGGCGTGCTGCAGCGGCGATAATGCGCAGGTGAAGTCAGCCAGACCGCCGCTGGTGCAAGGCCCGAAAGGGCGCACTGGAGGAAGGTCCGGACTGCACAGGGCAGCGTAGGAGGTAACACCTCTCCACCGCGAGGTGAGGATCAGAGCAACAGAGACGAGCCAATTAAGTTTGGGTGAAACGGGCAATCTCTACGCGCAGCAACACCAAATAGGCACACGTTGACCTGGCCCGGGGAGTGTGCGGGTAGGTGGCATCGAGCCGCTCTGGCGACAGGCGGCCCAGAGGAATGGCGGTCACGGTTCAGCGTCGCGAGACACGGAACCGCACAGAATCCGGCCTATCGGCTGACTTCACACTTATTTTTGCCAAGGTCAGGGTCAAGTTGGACGTCTCATCTGCCGAAAACAGGGCGTATGCCGGAGACTTCGACCATGTTGCCCACCCTTGTTTTCCCCCGACTGACGGCCTTGGCCCTGGTGGCTGGTCTGGGTCTGTCCCAGACACCGATCGCCCAGGCAGCCGATGCGCCGGCATCGAGCGAGTCGGGCGCTTCGGCCAGCATCCGGCCGACCTTGGACAAACCCACGTTTTTCAAGCGCAAGGAAGTCGCCAAGGAGGCGCCCAAGCCCACGGCCAAATCCAAGCCCGAGGCGCAGGGCGTGTCGATGAGCGAGCTGGCCGATCTCATTGATCAGAAGATCGCCGAAGTCGCGGCCAAGCGAACGCCTGCCCCGGTGGTGAAGGTCAAGAGCCAGGCGCCCAAGACCAAACGCGTGGCGGCTACCTCGGGCGCCGCCTTGACCGGCTCGGCGGCGGCGCAGGATCCTCTTGAGCAGCGCTTGCTGCAGGGCCGTGAGGTGGACTGGGCCTACAGCGGTGCGACCGGCCCGGACGCCTGGGGGCAGCTCAAACCCGCCTATCGTCAATGCATGCTGGGCAAGCGGCAAAGTCCCATCGACATCCGTGATGGCCTCAAGGTGTATCTCGACCCCATTCAGTTCGACTACCGCCCCACGCGCTTTCGCGTGATCGACACGGGTCGCACGGTGCAGGTGAACCTCGACCTGGGCAACAGCATCACGGTGCTGGGGCAGCGCTATGAGCTGGTGCAGATCCAGTTCCATCGCCCCAGTGAGGCGCGGGTCAATGGCCGCGCCTACCCAATGTCAGCCCAACTGCTGCACAAGAGTCCCGCAGGGCAGGTGGCCATGGTGGCGGTGCTGCTGGACCAGGGCGAGCCCCACGCGCTGATCCAGCAGGTCTGGAACAACCTGCCGCTGGAAAAACATCAGGAACAGACGGCCCAGGCGCCGATGGACCCGAGCCAGATCCTGCCCGCACAGCGTCACCAGTACTACACCTACATGGGCTCGCTCACCAGCCCGCCGTGCACCGAGAACGTGCTGTGGATGGTGATGAAGCAGCCCGCCACGCTGTCGATCGAGCAGATCGACCTGTTCCATCGCCTGTATCCGATGAACGCTCGGCCGGTGCAGCCCACCGCAGGGCGCATGATCAAAGAGGGGCTTTGAGCGACGCGGGATCGGTCAGTAGACCCGACCGCCCTTGATCTGGGCGTGGGTGCGCCGAGTCAGGTCGGTGGCCTTGGCCATCTGCGCCATGGCGTGGCCGGCGTGTGCGTGGCAGATTGCCAGCCCCAGGGCGTCGGACGCATCGTTGTTCGGTTCGCGCGGCAGTTGCAGCAGGCGCATCACCATGTGGCGGATCTGGGCCTTGGCCGCATGGCCATGGCCGACCACGGCCTTTTTCATTTGCAGGGCGGTGTACTCGGCCACGCTGGGGTGTCCGGGGGCGGACAGCAGACCGGCGATGGCTGCGCCGCGGGCCTGGCCCAGCAGCAAGGTGGATTGCGGGTTGACGTTGACGAACACGATCTCGACCGAGGCCTGTTCGGGCTCGTAGCGGGCCACGACCTCGCGCACCCCTTCAAAGATCAGTTTCAGCCGTGAGGGCAGGTCGCCCTGCGCGGCCTCCTTGGTCTTGATGGTGCCGCTGGCGATGTAGTGCAGGCGCGGGCCTTCGGATTCGATGATGCCAAAGCCGGTGGTCTGCAGGCCGGGGTCGATGCCGAGGATTCTCATGAGGCCGACAGGATAACCGGCCCTCGCAAGGCCGCGGCAATCGTGGGCCACACCGCCTGGTGAGACTGGCGGAACCAGTCGATGTGGCCAAGGCTTCTCAGGCCATGCGCGGCGGGCTCGATGCGCACGGCCTGCTTGGCCGCAGCCGGGAAGGTGCGCAGCAGGTCGGCCACGGTGGCCTCGGTGGCGATGTCGTCATCGCTGGCGTGCAGCACCGTGATGGGAGTGCGCACCAGGGCATGGAAGTCGCGCTCAGGCTGATGGCGAACGGCGTTGGTGGCGTAGCCGCCTGCGGCGCACCACTGACCCCATTGCAGCCCCACTTGGGCAGGCAGGTTCTCCCCTAACCCGACCGCTGCCGTGGGGGCGTAGCCCTTGAGGCGCACACCCAGTGGGATCACGCCGCGCAAGCCGAACCAGGCTTTCCATCGGAAGCCTGGGCGCATGCCGCGCAGCCAGCCCGTCGAGGCCGACACCCCCACCAGTCGGGCGACGCGCTGGTGGTTGGGCAACAGGCCGATCATCTGGCCACCGGCACTGTGGCCGAGCAGCAAGGCCTGCTCGCTGCCGGTGCGCTGCAGCAGCCATTCCAGCGCGGCGACCTGGTCCTGCTGGCCCCACTCCGCCAGCGTGGCGCGGCAATGTTGGAGTGGGCCGTGCAGGGACAGGCCGATCCCCCGGTAGTCGAACACCAGCACGTCATGGCCCTGCTGGGCCAGCCAGTGCACGAAGCGCAGGTAGTAATGCTGCTTCACGCCGGTGGCCGGGCTCAGCAGCACCGGCAGGCCCGCCGGGGCATCTGAGCGGCTGCGCACGAAATGCCCGAGCAGGCGAACGCCGTCGGCGCAGGTGATCTCGACGCGTTCAGCGCCATCGGTGGAGGAGGTTCGGGTCATGCGGAGCGTTCAGGGAGAGGGATGGTCAT
>JAGNPA010000273.1 GCA_017989885.1 Aquabacterium sp. | reverse complement strand
GCGGCGGCAGACGTGGTCTGCACGTCGATGGCCTGGGCGGCGAGGCGCACGGTGCCCACGGACCACTGCCACGGGGTGTCCGACGCACGGCCCTCTGGCGCGGCGTCTGAGGCGCCAGAGGCGGTCGATGCGGTCGATGCGGTCGACGACTCAGGCGTCACGGCCACACGCGACGCGGCGGGCGCCCCCGGGGTTGCAGCGCCCCCTGCCGAGGCGGCGCCCCCGCCAGCCAGCGGGCGGGCCTTCAGATGCAGCCCGTCCAGGGACACACTGGCCACACGCACCTGTTTTTCCAGCGGCAGGGCATCCAGCCCCTCCACCTTCAGCAACTGCCAACCCGTGTCCACCTGGCCCAGGCCGGGCGCCTGCGGCAGGCTCAAGCCCAGCTTGCTGAGCTGCAGTCCGCCGGCGATGCGCAGCATCGGCACAGCGTGCTCAGGACGTTGCTCGAAGTGCACAGTGAGGTTGGTGTCCAGTTGCCCCTGCTGCGGCGCGATCTTCACACTGGGCGGCAGGAAAGGCTGGGCGGCCGTCAACCAGTGCGCCACATCCACCGACTGCCAGGCCAGTTGCACCTCGGAGCGGTGACCTTCCTGGAAGGGCAAGGTCTTGCCCTCGATCTTCAAAGGGCTGCCGTCGATGCGGGCCTGCAGGCGGGGCTGCACGTCCACCGCGATGTCGCTGGGCAGGTTGGAGACAAAGGGCACGCCCACCTGCAACTGCTCGACCCGGTGCTCCTGCTTCAGGACGCGGTCGGTGTAGCGCAGCAGGCCGTCGCGCACCTCGATGTTGAAGACCGCGAAGCGGGTCGGTTCGCTGTCGGGTTTCGGTTGCGGAGATGGCGCCATGAGGCGGGCCATCACCGGGCTGATGTTGAACTGGTCGGCGCTCTGGCGCTCCAGCCAGAACATCGGCTCGGTCAACTGCACCCGGCTGATGACCGGCGCCAGGTGGCGCACGGAGGCCAGCGAGAGCTGGGTCTGCGCCTGCTTCAAGGTGAACCAGGGGGCGGCCTGTGGCCCCACGGTCACGCCATCAACCTCGACGGCGAGTGTCCAGGGCTGGATGCGCACGGCCGCGATGGTCACCGGGGTGCCGAGGGCTTCGGTGGCGGCGGCTTCGATGCGGGGCCGCGCCCAGTCGGGCAACCACATGCCCACCCCACCGGTCCAGGCAGCGGCCACGGCTGCCACGCCCGCCAGGGGTTTGAGCCAGGCGCGCCAACGCGCGGCCGGCGCAACAGAGGGAGCAGAGTCAGGACGGGTCATCGGGTACGGCACACCAGTTCAGGCAGATGTCTGGATGGTACCGCTGACGCCCGCCGAGCGCACGTCACCGAGCGCCACCAGGAGCGAGGAAGGTCAGCCGCGCGGTCGCGTCTGAAAGCGCAGCGTGACCGTGCCCAGGTGACCGAAACGCACCTGCAGCGTCGGCCCCACCGGCACCCAGGGTGCACCGGCATAGGTGCCGGTGATCACGACCTGACCCGCCCGCAGACCCTGGCCTCGGCCGCGCAGGAACTCGGCCAGCCAGTACAGGGGCCGCGCCGGCTCACCGGCCGGATGTGCGCCATGCTGAGCCAGCAGCGCTTGCGCGTCGGCGGCCACGGTGATGTCCAAGACTTGCGCGGCGCACGCCGAGGCGAGGTCGATGGCCGGCCCCAGCCACAGCCCTTGGTTGACCAGCCCATCGGCGAGGCGGTCGGCAAAACACACCGGCGCCTGCTCGTCGTAGCGGTTGTCGATCAGCTCCAGCGCGAGGTGGGCGCTGGCGATGGCCGCCAGCACCTCCTCAGCCTCGTAGGGTTGCGCACGCGGGGGCAGATCGCGCCCGAGCACAAAGGCGAGCTCGGGCTCGACTTTCACCTGCCCCTGCTGCGTCCAGACCGGCCAGCCAGCGGGCGGCGGATCGGACCCGTCCCCCGCGCTGTCATCGTCGCGGTACAGCGTGCTGGCATACAGCGGCGCCAGCACCCAGGTGTCCGCACCGGGCAGGCCGCACTTCCAGCCCACCACGCGTTCGCCGGCACGCTGCGCCAGCTCGGCACTCACCGCCTCCTGCACGGCGAGCGCATCGCTCAGCGTGGTCGGGCGACACGGGTCGGGCAAAGCGCCACCCACGCGACCGGTGAGCCGGCGTGTGGCCAGGGCTTGGGCGGCCGTCTGGATGGCCTCGGCGGACAAGGGGTGGTCAAGCGCGTTCATGGCGCCTCATCATAAAGACGTCTGCGGCGTCACGGCTTGGGACGAGCGGTGGCCCCTTGCCGGGCTTGCTGCACTTCGCGCCACACCGCATCGGCGGCATCGCGCCAGGTGGGCTCGACCTGGGCGCGGCGCACGGCGGCCTCGGCGGCGGTGTGCGCACCGGCCAGGTCACGCCGTTCGAGCCGCACGCGGGCCAGGTTGTGCCAGGCCGGCGCGCTGTCATGGCGTTGTGCGACCCGGGCATAGACCGCCTCGGCTTCGGGCAGCTCGCCCGCCGAATAGAGCGTATTGCCCAGACCCAGGCCCAGCAACAGGGAGTCGGGCCAGCGTTGCCAGGCCGTGCGGTACGCCAGCGCGGCCTGCGGCGCGGGCGCGACCCGCTCGAAGGCGATGCGGGCCTCGGTCACGGCGGCCTCATCGGCCTGCGCGGGCAAGCGATCGGGCGGCAGCACCACGAAGGCCCATTGACTGGAGCGCGACCAGGTGTGCTCAAACGTGCTCAGGGGCATCACCTCGCGCTGGACCGTGCCTGAGCGCAGCAGGATTTCTCCGGCGGGCAGGTCGTAGCCCACCACCACGGCGTAGTGCCACAGCGGCTGAATGGACAGACCCAGGTTGAGCAGCACCACTGGCGCCTGGCCGGCCGCCACCTCGCGCAGCAGCGAGACCAGATCGGGCCGGATGCGGGTGGCGATGTGACCATGGCGACGGGGCGCGGCCAGCATTTCGATTTGCAGACTGCCCTCGCGTGCGGGCACGAACACCGCGGTGCCCAGCACCTCGGGCGCGATGGGCACACCCACGGCACCCAGCGCGGTCGCCAGTGCGGCCGGACCGCACTGGTTGATCTCTTGCGGGAAAAACGGCACCTGCGTCCACTCGACCCGCGCCGGCAGGTCAGCGGGCGGCTGGGCCAGCAAGGCACGGGTCTGCGAGGCCGTCAGGCTGGCGCAGGCGCTCAGCAGACCGACAGCCCCCAGCGCCCCGGCTCTCGCCAGCCAACGGCGGCGCCCGGGTCGCATGGGGTTCATGTGGTTCAGCGGATGGAGCGGGTGAACGGATAGACCTTGGTGAAGCCCAGGATGTCGGTGATCAGCAGCAGCAGGAAGATGAACACGATGGCACCCAGCACGCCACTGGCGCCGGCAGGTGCATGGTCGAGCTGGTCAGCCAGAGCGACGACTTCCTGATCGGACAGGGCTGCGATACGGGCGCGGGCAGCGTCCATGTCCACACCCTTGTTGACCAGGGCGTCGGTGACGTCAGCACGGTTCAGCGTGGCCAGCACGTGGGCACGGCGCGACTCGACCTGCACCAGTTCGGTGGTGGTGGCCACGGACTCGGTGGCGATCATGCCGGCGTGAGCCGCTTGCAAACCCGCGGTGTGGCACAGGGCTGCGGCGACGATCCAGGAAATCAGTTTGCGGTTGGCGGTCATG
>JAGNPA010000272.1 GCA_017989885.1 Aquabacterium sp. | reverse complement strand
GCGCGCAGCAGCACATCGTGGCGCGCAGGTCGCCCCAGGCTGGCTGACAGGTGCTGGGCGAGCAGCCAGGTCTGGTTGTAGCCGCGCTCCAGCAGGCGCGTGCGCGACAGGGGCACCGGCACGATCAGGTCAACCGGATGAGGGCGTTGTGCCAGGGCCTTGCGCATGAGTCCGGCCAGCGGCCGTGCCAGCGCGGTGCCTTCTTGAAACTTGAGGCGTGACAGCACGCCCATCCAGGGCGCCACGTAGTCCAGCGCGGCAATGGCGCGGTCAAACTCGGGGGACTGGTCTTCGCAGGTGGGGCAGACCCCGTCGGGGGCATCGCCTCGCAGGGCGATGGCGCAGCGCACGCAGCGTGGCACCGGGCGCTGCCAACGGTCGATGCAGGCCTGGCACAGGGGCTGGGCCTGCCACTGGCCGCACAGCAGGCAGGTGGTGGGAAGGTGGGTGGGCAGACCGCAGGCCTTCAGCCAGGTGCGCAGTCGAGAAGCCCCGGGTGACAGCACGGTTGGCATGGGCTCAATATACTGATGCACCCCGAGCGTGCGCCATCGCCCGCAGTGGGGGCTTCAGCGCCTTTTCATCCCATGTCCGACTCCTTACCCGCCGCCGCTTCGGCCTCGCCAGCCTGTGCCCCCCACCGGCGCGCCTTGCAGCGCCAGACGAAGCGCCTGGCCGCCTTGCCTGAAGCGCCCTGGCTCCATCAGGAAGCGGCGCGCCGCCTCGCGGCCAAGCTGGCGCCCATTCGCTTGCAGCCCAAGGACTGGATCGACTGGTCGGCCTTTCTGGGCGCTGGCGCCGAGCTGGTGCAGGCCCAGTACCCGCAGGCGCAGCGCTGGGTGGTTGAGCCCTCGGGCGAGCTGGCGCAGCGCAGTCAGGCCCAGCTGGCGCAGAACGCGCAGCGCGATTGGCGCAAGCTGTGGCGCCGTGAGGTGCCCCAGGCCCATGTGGAGCCCGTGCCTGCCGATGCACCGTGGCGCCGTGACGGATCGGATGGCGCCCAGATGCTCTGGGCCAACATGACCCTGCACGCCAGCGCCGACCTGCCGGGCCTGATGCGCCGCTGGTACGAACACCTGGCCATCGATGGTTTCCTGATGTGCTCCGGTCTGGGGCCTGACACCGCCCGCGAGCTGCGTGCCGTGTACGCCGCGCTGGGCTGGCCCCTGCCCACCATCGACTTCATCGACATGCACGACCTGGGCGACGAGCTGGTGCAGGCCGGTTTTGCCGACCCGGTCATGGACATGGAGCGGCTGACCCTGACCTGGGAGACGCCCGAGGCCTTGCTGGCCGAGCTACGCACCTGGGGCGGCAATGTGGCCCAGGGCCGCTTTGCCGGTTTGCGCACGCCGCGTTGGCGCGCCCGCCTGCTGGACGCCCTGCGTGAGCGCCTGATGCGTCCGGATGGCCGCCTGGGCCTGACTGTCGAACTGGTGTACGGCCACGCCATCAAGCCCACGCCGCGCATCAAGGTGGAGGCTGAAGCCCGTGTGTCTCTGCAGGACATGAAGCGCATGATCCGTCAAGGCGACAAGCCGGGCTGACACATGCAGATACACCGTGGTGCATTCCCATGCAAACCACGGGTAATTCATAGCATGGAATCTCCCATTCGAGGTTGAGGTAGCGCAAGTCGCTGACTAGAATGGGTTGAACACCCCACGTTGCACATTGGTGCACGGGGTGGGTCGGTGTACGGCTTCAGGACGATCCTGTGGCCGTGTACGGGTCCGTCAGGACCCCGGTCAACCACGACGAGTCAACACATGAGCTATGTGCCCGGGTTTGCAGTTCGTACGTTTGGATCTTGGGCACAGCGCCTGTCTTCATTGAGGCGCCAACTCGCCGGCTGGTTGCTGTTCTCGATGGCCCAGGTCAGTTGGGCCGTCAGCGACCTCCCCGGTGGTCCTGCCGTGCGGCAGCTCGATCTGCATCCACCGGTCACGCGCATTGCGGCCGAGCAGCAGTGGCTGCATTACATGATGCTCTACATCTGCGGCGCCATCTTCCTGGGCGTGTTCGGCGTGATGTTCTACGCCATCTTCAAGCACCGCAAGTCCAAAGGCGCCAAGCCGGCCGATTTCCACGAGTCGACCACGGTCGAGATCATCTGGACCGTCATCCCCTTCATCATCGTGATCGGCATGGCCTTGCCGGCGACCAAGGTGGTGGTGGCCCAGAAGGACACGACCAACGCCGACCTCACCATCAAGGCCACCGGTTACCAGTGGAAATGGGGCTACGACTACCTGAAGGGCGAAGGCGAGGGCATCTCGATGCTGTCCACCCTCGATGCTTCGCACCGCGCCCTGTCCGATGCCGGCACACCTCAGGGTGACAACTACCTGCTGAAGGTGGACAACCCCTTGGTCGTGCCGGTGGACCGCAAGATACGCATCATCACCACCGCCAACGACGTGATCCACTCCTTCATGGTGCCGGCCTTTGGCATCAAGCAGGATGCGATCCCCGGTTTTGTGCGCGACACCTGGTTCCGCGCCGAGAAGGTGGGCGACTACTACGGCCAGTGCGCCGAGCTGTGCGGCAAGGAACACGCCTACATGCCCATCCACGTGCGGGTGCTGACCGCCGAGGACTACGCCGCCTGGGTGGCCGAGCAGCACAAGGCCATGCAGGCCAAGGCCGACGACCCCAACAAGGTCTGGACGCAAGAGGATCTGATGGCCCGTGGCGAGAAGGTCTATGCCGCCAACTGTGCAGCCTGCCACCAGGCCAGCGGCAAGGGGGCGGGGGCCATCAAGGCGCTCGATGGCTCGCCGGTGGTGCTGGATGCCGACCAGGGCAAGCAGATCAATGTGCTGCTCAACGGTCAGAACAACAACATGATGCCGGCCTGGCGCCAGCTGTCTGACACCGAGATCGCCGCAGTGATCACCTATACCAAGAACCACTGGTCCAACAAGACGGGCCAGACCGTACAGCCCGCCGAAGTGATGGCGGCGCGCAAGTGAAGCAGGCCCCGCGCCTTACAGGATCAGGAAAGGACCATTCATGAGCGCAGTTCTGGATCACACCGGTCACGGTGAGCATCCCCACGATGACCACGGCCACCCGCACGGCTGGCGGCGTTGGGTGTTTGCCACCAACCACAAAGACATCGGCACGCTGTACCTGCTGTTCTCGCTGACCATGTTGATGATCGGCGGGGTGCTGGCCTTGGGCATCCGGGCCGAGCTTTTCCAGCCCGGCCTGCAACTGGTCAACCCCGAGCTGTTCAACCAGCTCACCACCATGCACGGCATCATCATGGTGTTCGGGGCCATCATGCCGGCCTTCGTGGGCATGGCCAACTGGATGCTGCCGCTGCAGATCGGCGCCTCCGACATGGCATTTGCGCGCATGAACAACTTCAGCTTCTGGCTGATGATCCCGGCGGCACTGTTGCTGGTGGGCTCCTTCTTCATGCCCGGCGGTGCCCCCGCTGCCGGCTGGACGCTTTATGCGCCCTTGACGCTGCAGATGGGTCCGTCGATGGACGCGGGCATCTTCGCCATGCACCTGCTGGGCGCCTCGTCCATCATGGGTTCGATCAACATCATCGTGACCATCTTGAACATGCGCGCCCCCGGCATGACGCTGATGAAGATGCCGATGTTTGCCTGGACCTGGCTGATCACGGCCTACCTGC
>JAGNPA010000031.1 GCA_017989885.1 Aquabacterium sp. | reverse complement strand
CGCTCATGTGGCACTTGGCGATGTTGAGGTCGAGCGGCTGATACAGGCCATCGTTGCCCCCGGCGCTGCCGGCGTGCTCGATGAGGATGTCCTTGCCGGCCACACCGATGTCGGCACCGCCGTAGGCCACGTAGGTCGGCACGTCGGTGGCGCGCACCAGCACCACACGCACGTCAGGGCGGTTGGTGTTGAGGATGAGCTTGCGGGTCTTTTCCGGGTCTTCGGTCACCTCAATGCCAGCGGCAGCCAGCAAGGGCAAGGTTTCTTCGAAGATGCGGCCTTTGGAAAGTGCGAGGGTGATCATGGCGGTGGTCTGGTCTGGTGCATTGGCCCGATCAAGCGGACACCGCAGAACTGGCTTCGCCAGGCTGCTGGTGTCGCCCCCTTGAGGGGGCGCGCGAAGCGCGTAGGGGGTGGGTCATTTCGTCCGTTCAATGTCGGCACCGATGCCGCGCAGCTTGGCTTCCATGCGGTCGTAGCCACGGTCAAGGTGGTAGATGCGGTCCACCAGGGTTTCGCCGTCGGCCACCAGGCCGGCGATCACGAGGCTGGCAGAGGCGCGCAGGTCGGTCGCCATGACGGTGGCGCCCGACAACTGGGGCACGCCGGTGACCACCGCGCTGCGGCCGTCCACCGTGATGTTCGCACCCAGGCGGATCAGCTCATTGACGTGCATGAAGCGGTTTTCAAAGATGGTCTCGTGGATCACCGCGCTGCCCTCCGCCACGCAGTCGAGCGCCATGAACTGGGCCTGCATGTCGGTGGGGAAAGCGGGGTACTCGCTGGTGCGGAAACCCACGGCCTTCGGGCGGCTGCTGGCGGTCACGCGGATCCAGTCAGCGCCGGCTTCGATGCCCACACCGGCTTCGCGCAGTTTGTCGATGACGGCGCCCAGGTGCTCGGCCTGTGCCTTGCGCAGGGTGACATCGCCACCGGCAGCGCCCACGGCGCACAGGAAGGTGCCCGCCTCGATGCGATCGGGGATGATCTGGTGGGCCTGCGCTGGCGTGAGGCCGTGCAGGCGCTCAACACCCTGGATGCGGATGCGGCTGGTGCCTCGGCCCTCGATCTGGGCGCCCATGGCCACCAGCAGGTCAACGAGGTCGGTGATTTCCGGCTCTTTGGCGGCGTTCTCCAGGATGGTCTCACCCTCGGCCAGGGCGGCGGCCATCAGGAAGTTCTCGGTGCCCGTCACCGTGACCATGTCGGTGGTGATGCTGGCGCCCTTGAGGCGCGTAGGCTGCCCGTTGGCGTCCAGCGGCGTGCTGGCCTCGATGTAGCCGTGCGCCACCGTGATCTGCGCGCCCATGGCCTGCAGACCCTTGATGTGCTGATCGACCGGGCGTGAGCCGATGGCGCAGCCACCGGGCAGCGACACGCGCGCACGGCCGAAGCGCGCCAGCAGCGGGCCCAGCACCAGGATGGACGCCCGCATGGTCTTGACCAGCTCGTACGGCGCCTCGGGGTTGGCGACCCCACCGGCGTCGAGCGTGACCAGGTCGGGGTTGTCCTCGTGGCGACGGGCGACCACGCCCATATTGGCCAGCAGCTTGAACGTGGTGGACACGTCCTGCAACTGCGGCACGTTGGCCAGGGTCACCGGCTCGGCGCTCAACAGCGTGGCGCACAAGTCGGGCAAGGCGGCGTTCTTGGCGCCGGAGATCGTCACTTCGCCTTGGAGGCGACGACCGCCACGGATCAGGAGTTTGTCCATGAAACACAGAGGGCGCGATGCCCCCACCGCAATGGAGGTCGCGCCTGAATTAGGGGTGACCGTGAAAAAACCGTGTGCAGCCGACTCAGCTCTGCGCGGCCCACTCGGCGGGCGTCAGGGTCTTCATCGACAGCGCATGGATCTGCTCGCGCATTCTATCGCCGAGGGCCTGGTAAACGCGCTGGTGGCGCATGACACGGCTCTTGCCCTCAAACTCGTCAGAGACGATGGTGGCAAAGAAGTGCTGACCATCGCCCTCCACGGCGAGATGGGTGCAAGGCAGGCCGGCGGCAATGTACTGCTGGACTTCGTCGGGGGTGGGGTTGGCCATGGTGTGTCTTTCAAGCAATCAGTGACGGATTTTGTAGCCGGTCTTGAGCAGGCGCAGGGCCAGCAAGGCGACCAGGGTCGTGGCGGTGCCCACGACCGCGAGGCTGAGCCAGGGACTGACGTCACTGACCCCGAAGAAGCCCCGGCGGAATCCGTCGATCAGGTAGAAGAAGGGGTTGAGGTGGGACACGCTCTGCCAGAACGGCGGCAGGGAGTGCACCGAATAGAACACGCCCGACAGGAAGGTCATGGGCACGATGACGAAGTTCTGGAACGCCGCCAGCTGGTCGAATTTCTCGGCCCACAGCCCGGCGATCAGGCCCAGCGTGCCCAGCAGGGTGCCGCCCAGTACGGCGAAGGTGAGCATCCACCAGGGTTCGGCCAGACCCGGCCAGGCAAACCAGGCCGTGACGGCGAAGACGCCGAAACCCACCACCAAGCCCCGCACCAGCGAAGCGCCCACATAGGCGACGAACCAGGCGCGGTGTGACAAGGGCGTCAGCAGGACAAACACGAGGTTGCCCGTGATCTTGCTCTGGATCAGCGAGGACGAGGCGTTGGCGAAAGCGTTCTGCAGCAGGCTCATCATCACCAGACCGGGGATGAGGAAGCTGGTGTAACGCACGCCAGGGAAGACCTCGACATGCGCTTCGAGCACGTGGCCAAAGATGAGCAGGTAGAGCATGCCGGTGAGCACCGGGGCCCCAACGGTCTGGAAGGCCACCTTCCAGAAGCGCATGATTTCTTTGACGAACAGGGGGCTTGTGCCCTCGAAAGACTGGCGCCAGTTCATGCTGGGGCTCCTTGCTGGCCTTGCATGATGGCCAGAAAGACGTCTTCCAAGTCGGCTCGACCCAACTCCAGATCCTCCACGGCGCACCCGGCCTCGCGCAGGCGCGTCAGCAGGGTTTCGACCTCGGTGGCGTCCCGGGCTGGCAGTTGCACCACACGGCCGGTGATGCGGGCCTGTGCCGCCAGATCGGACGGCAAGGCGGCATCGGTTTTGAAGCGCAGCATGGTGGAAGCCGTGCCCGCCAGCAAGGAGGAGGTGCGGTCCAGCGCCACCAGCTCACCCTTTTTGAGCATGCCGATGCGGTGACACAGGGCCTCGGCCTCTTCCAGGTAATGGGTGGTCAGCAGCACCGTATGCCCATCCTTGTTGAGGCGGGCGATGAAATGCCACAGGGTCTGGCGCAATTCCACGTCGACCCCGGCGGTGGGCTCGTCGAGCACGATGACGGGCGGGCGATGCACCAGGGCCTGGGCCACCAGCACGCGGCGCTTCATGCCGCCCGAGAGCTGGCGCATGTTGGCCTCGGCCTTGTCACTCAGGCCAAGGTGGGCCAGGAGTTCGTCGATCCAGTCGTCGTTGCGTCGCAGGCCGAAGTAGGCACTCTGGTTGCGCAGCGTTTCACGAACTGAAAAGAAGGGGTCGAAGACCAGTTCCTGAGGCACGACACCCAAGGCCCGGCGAGAAGCGGCGTAATCGCTGACCACATCGTGGCCCTGCACGGTGACCCGCCCGGCCGAGGCACGGCTCAGCCCCGCGAGGATGCTGATGAGGGTGGTCTTGCCGGCCCCATTAGGGCCCAGCAGGCCGAAAAATTCGCCTTCTTCGATGTCGAAACTGACATCTTGCAGGGCGCGCACGGTGCGCCCGCCGGAGTCGAAGGTCTTGGAGACGTGCTGAAAGGATACGGCGCTCATGAAGGGGGCGATTCTAGGCCGGCACGGCCCGGCGTGCTCGCGACCCCATCCAATCCCGGGCTCAGGCCTGGGAAGCGGAGCCCTTTTCCACCATGCGGCTGACGTTTTTGGCCAGTTCGGCTTCGATCATGGGCTTGAAGGCCTTCATCATCAGGCCCAGCTTGATGTTCACATCGAAGCTGTCGGCCGTGACCGTCATGGTGCCGTTGACGCCCGAGCGCTCGAAGGCGATCACGTCCTGCTCGGCACCTTGCTGGTGCTTGCAGGTCAGGCCCATCTTGGCTGCGGCGCCGTCGGCCCAGCGTTGGGCGAGTTCGCGGGCCTTGGGCAGACCGAGATTGTGGGCTTGCTGAAACTGCACGTCGCTCATGAGCGTCCTCAAATGTAGGTAAAGGTGTCCAAGGCGCGAACTATAAATAGCTCACCCCGCACGTCAAGCCCCAGTCTCAAGCATTGATCGCCTGGCGGACAATCTTCCCCCTTGTTGAGGGGGCTTTCCGGGCAGGTAAGATGGGCCAGACGCCAATTTTGCGGTGAGATACCGATGTCCCAGCTCCAAGCCGTCCCACCCTCAATCGTGCTGCCTGAACTGTTGGCACAGAGCGACGCCATGCGCGTGCTGCGCCGAGACATCCACGCGCACCCCGAGTTGTGCTTCCAGGAGGAACGCACGTCCGAGATGATCGCCCGCACGCTGGCGGCCTGGGGCATCGAGGTGCACCGGGGCCTGGGCAAGACCGGGGTGGTGGGGGTGATTCAAGGTCGGCCGGGCCCGCGCAGCATCGGTTTGCGCGCCGACATTGACGCCCTGCCCATGACCGAGCACAACCAGTTTGCGCACGCCAGTCGGTATGCCGGGCGCATGCATGCCTGCGGCCATGACGGGCACACGGCCATGCTGTTGTCGGCCGCGCAGCACTTGGCGGCCACCCGCGACTTCGACGGCAAGGTGATCCTGGTCTTCCAGCCGGCCGAAGAAGGCGGTGGTGGCGCCCGCGAGATGATCCAGGACGGGCTGTTCGAGCGCTTCCCGATGGATGCGATTTTCGGCATGCACAACTGGCCGGGGATGCCGGCGGGCACCTTCGCCATCAAGGACGGGCCTTGTTTTGCGTCCAGCAACGAGTTTCACATCACCATCCGGGGCAAGGGCTGTCATGGCGCCATGCCACACCTGGGCATCGACCCGGTCCCGGTGGCCTGCCAGTTGGTGCTGGCCTTTCAGACCATCCTGACGCGCAACCTGCGTCCCATCGAGACCGGTGTGATCTCGGTGACGATGATCCAGGCCGGTGAAGCGACCAATGTGGTGCCCGAATCGGTGACCCTGCAGGGCACGGTGCGCACCTTCACCGACGAGACCCTGGACCTGATCGAGGAGCGGATGCGGGAGCTGAGCCACCAGTTGAGCGCCGCTTTTGGTGCCACGGCCGAGTTCGAGTTCCAGCGCAATTACCCACCCACCATCAACCACAGCGCCGAGACGGCGTTCGCACGCCAGGTCATGACCGAGGTGGTGGGGCCGGAGCGGGTGGAGTTGTTCGAGGCCACGATGGGCGCAGAAGACTTCAGTTTCTTTCTGCAGCACAAGCCGGGTGCGTACTTTGTGATCGGCAATGGCGACGGCACGCACCGTGAAGGCGGCCACGGCCTGGGGCCGTGCACGCTGCACAACCCCAGCTACGACTTCAACGACGAGCTGATCCCACTGGGCGGCACCCTGTGGGTGAAGATGGCGCAGCGTTGGCTGGCGCAGCCTTGAGCTTGCGCCACGGACCGCGCCACATTCTCAGACTGCGGTGCCGTTGTTGAGGTCGGCCACGCGGCGGGTGCGCTCGCGGTCGAGCACATGGCCCACGGTGGTTTCGGGCACGCCCAGGGCGTCGAGCACAAAGGCAGACAGTTGCAAGCCGGCTTCGACGGTTTCCGGGATCACCATGTTGGCGCCCGCGGCCAGCAGGTCGCGCGCGTGCTTGGTGTCACGAGAGCGGGCAAAAATCTGCAGCTTGGGGTACTCGCCGCGCACCGCACGCACGGTGGCGAGGGCTGCGGCAGGCTGATCCATGGTGACCACCACGGCGGCGGCCTCGCCCACGTGCAGACGCTGCAGGAACTCAGGACGGGCGGCGTTGCCATAGAACACCGGCTTGCCTTTGTTGCGCAACTGCGCGACCAGGTTGGCATCTTGCTCGACCGCCACGAAGGCCACCCCCTGGTCGAGCAGTACGTCACCAATCAATTGACCCACGCGACCGTAGCCGGCGACGACTACCTGTCCGGCGCCTAGAGCCGGCACGGTTTCCAGCATGCTGGCCATGTGGGTCGGCGGCCGTTTGGCATCGAGCCGTACGCCCAGCCACTGCCCCCACTGCGCCACCATGGGGGTGACAAAGAGGGTCAGGCCCACCACCAGCAACACGAACTGTGCCATCTCGGGTGACAGCAACTTGCTGGCGGCCGCCACGCCGACCACGATGAAGGCAAATTCGCCGCCCTGTCCCAGCAGCAAGCCCGACTCGACCGAGCGCCCCCAACTGAGGCCGCCGATGCGGAAAATGCCGGTGACGACGACTGCCTTGATCAGGATGAGGCCGATGACGGAGAGGGGCACCCACAGCGGATTGGCCAGGATCTCGCGGGCGTCGATGCCCATGCCGACGGTCATGAAGAACAGGCCCATCAGCAGCCCCTTGAAGGGCTCGATGGTGACCTCGACCTCGTGACGGTATTCGGTTTCGGCCAGCAACAAGCCCGCCAGCAAGGCCCCCAGGGCCATGGACAGGCCCGCGGCCGCAGTGAGGCCGGCAATGCTGAGGGTGGCCAGCAGGGTCAGGGCCATGAAGACATCGGACTGGCGCTGACGTGCGAAATTGCGGAACAGGGGGCGAATGACCTTGCGCCCGATCACAAAAATCAGGACCACGGCCACCACGGATTTGAGCAAGGTCAGGCCAGTGACCGACCACATGTCCGGGCTGCTGCCTCGGCCCAGCAGGTCGATGAGGATGAGGACGGGCACAACGGCCAGATCCTGGAACATGAGCACGGCAAAAATGGACTGCCCCATCGGGGAGGCCAAGGCCTCGCGCTGGGACAGCAGTTGCACGATCACGGCCGTGGACGACAAGGACAAGACCATGCCCAGCACCAGTGAGGCCTGCCAGGTGTTGCCAAAGGCCATGGCCAGGGCGCAGATGATGGCCGAGGACAGCACCACCTGCAGCGCACCGGCGCCGAACACCCATCGCCGCATCGCCCACAGGCGCTCGGCCGAGAGCTCCAGCCCGATCATGAACATCAGGAACAGCACGCCCAGATCGGCCAGGGCCGACAAGCCCTCACCTCGAGGGAAGGTGAACTTTGCGAGCCAGGGCCAGGTGTCGACCCATAAACCGAGCCCGTAAGGACCCACGATCAAACCGGCCCCCAGAAAACCCAGCACCTGGTTGACTTTGAAGCGCTGCAGCAAGGGGATGAGAATCCCCGCCAGCACGAGAAACTCCAGGGTCTCCCGCAAAAACGGCATACCGTGTTGCTCAGCCATGCTCAGCCCTCGTCCGTCCAGGCCACGCGGTTCCACTGGATGGCGCGGCTGCGCCAGTGCTCTTCGATGCTCTGCACGAAGTCCGGCCGCACGAGCTTGGCACGGCCCAGCAGCCAGTCCTCGTCTTCCTGGCGGATCACCACGCCTTCAAGCGAGCCCAGACGGTAGTGGCTGCGGTGGGTCTGCACCCACTCGGTGAGCACGGGCAGGCTGGTCTCGCCCGCGCTGACACGGGGCACCTCGCGCAGGCCCAGCTTCTGAGCCAGTTCATGGCGGCGGCGGGTGCTCCAGAAACGCTGTGCGTCGCGGTCGTACACATCGAAGGCCAGGAACCAGTCAGGCAGGGTCTCGTAGTCCAGCGAGTGCTGGGCGGCGCACCACTCTCCGAACAGGATCAGGCGGTCGCCCAGGGCATCGAACAGATCTCCCTCGCGGATGGCCAGCCACTCGTCCAGGCGGGAGAACTGCCCGCCGTAGGGCTTGTTGAGATACTGACCACGGTTTTGCACATGCAGCACGGCTTCGCTCGAAAACGAGATGCCCATGTTGGCGCCGTCGAGCTTTTCTTCGACCACCACGGGGTGCTGCAGTAAAGACTGTGCCTCATCGGCTGACAGCACCTTGTCGTCGCGCGGCGTGCCACTGGCCAGCCAGGCGATGTGGGGGGTGTGCGGGAAGCGGAAGAAATCGTGGGTGTGCGACATGAGATGGGTCACAGGGGGTGCGTCAGCAGCCGAACTTGTGGTGATGAAATTCCTGGACCTCGGCTTGGCACAGAAAACGGATCTGCACGCTGTGATCGGCCAGGTAGGGCGCCCAGTCCAGCCACTTGGAGTCGGCGGCTTGCAGGATGGGCGGGCGCTCGGGATGCGCATGCGCCACGGCGACGAACTTGCGGTCGGCGTCATCGAAATGTGCCAGCCCCTCGTCCACCGGGAAGCTGAGAAAACCGCGCCCGGCGTCGGGGGACAGGTTCACGAGGTCACAGCGGGCGGCGTCGTCCACATGGTGCAGCACCCAACGCACGAAGGCATCGCCCACGCCTTGACCGTCGCTGGCATGGGTCTTGTGCTGGTACTCGCCCACAATCGCATAAGCGTCGTCCAGCGCCACGCGACCTTCGGCCATGATGCGCTGCAACCAGTCCTGGCAGGCGGTCACGCAGGCCGGGCTCACATCAGGGTGCTGACCATTGGCCACCAGGATGACGTTGGTGTCGACCACATAGGTCGCAGGGGTCAGGCTGGCGGCAGGAAAGGTCAGCGGCGGCATCATCTGACAATTGTGCACCGTAGCGGGGCATGACCGCTGCACGGACACCGTTATCCTGTGCAGATGTACGCGCCCTTTTTTGGTCTGACCCAGCCACCCTTTTCGATCGCGCCCGACCCTCGCTATCTGTTCATGAGCGAGCGGCACCGCGAGGCGCTGGCGCACCTGCTGTATGGCGTGGGCGGCGGGGGCGGCTTCGTGCTGCTGACGGGGGAGATCGGCGCGGGCAAGACCACGGTGTGCCGCTGTTTTCTGGAGCAGGTGCCGCCGCGCTGCCATGTGGCCTACATCTTCAACCCCAAGCTGACGGTGCCGGAGTTGCTGCAGACCATCTGCGAGGAATTCCACCTGCCCGACGTCGCCCGCTCGGGCGCCCCGGCCGGGGTCAAGGAGAACGTGGACCGGCTCAATGCCTACCTGCTGAACAGCCATGCCGAGGGACATGAGAACGTCCTCATCATCGATGAGGCCCAGAACCTGTCCCCGGAGGTGCTGGAGCAACTGAGGCTGCTGACGAATCTGGAAACGAATGAGCGCAAGCTGTTGCAGATCATGCTGATCGGCCAGCCGGAGCTGCGCGACATGCTGGAGCGCCCCGACATGGAGCAACTGGCGCAGCGGGTGATTGCGCGCTACCACCTGGACGCGCTGTCGCCCCCCGAAACCGCGCAGTACATCCAGCACCGCCTGAAGGTGGCAGGCCTGGCGCGTGGACGCCTGTTTGACAGCGAAGCCGTGCGCCGCATCCACCGCTGGACGCGTGGGGTGCCGCGGCGCATCAACCTCCTGTGTGACCGGGCGTTGCTGGGCGCGTATGCCGAGAACCAGCCGCAGGTGACCCTGGCAATTGTCGACAAGGCCGCGGCGGAGGTGTTCCCCCGCGCGGTGCGTCAGCGTGCGCAGGCGGCGGCCAGCGCTCCCAAGGCGCGTGCGCCCTCAGGCCGTCGCACCCAGCTGGCTTTGGCAGGCCTGGCCCTGCTCGGGGTGGCCGGCATCGGCGTGGCGATCTGGCTGTCTCAACAGGGCCCCACCGCTGTGGCAGGCGGTCCGGTGGCCGTGGCAGCGGCACGCGCCGTCGCGTCCGCGCCCTCTCAAGCCGCACGCAGCGGCGAAGGTCGCACGGCGGGAGGCACACCGAGCGCCGACAGGTCCGCGCCGTCCACGGTGGTCAGCGCGAGCGAGTTGATGCAGGCGGCCCTGCCCGACGAGAACACCGCCCTGCATCTGTTGCTGACGCGCTGGCAGGTGAGCGCCGTGCCGGGCAATGTCTGCCAGAACGTCTGGCGCCAGGGGCTGATGTGCCACCCCAACAGCGGTGGCCTGGCCCAGATTCGGCAACTGGACCGCCCGGTGATGCTGCGCCTGCAAACGGGCACACAGGTGCGCCATGCGGTGTTGACCGGCTTGGATGCGCGATACGCCCAGCTGCAAACCGGCGAGCAAACCGTGTCGGTGCCGCTGGGCACGCTGGCCACCCTGTGGCGCGGTGACTTCGTGACCTTGTGGCGCACCCCACCGGGCTACCGTGCCAAGTTGCTACTGGGGCAACGCAACGCCACCGTGGGCTGGGTGGCCGCTCAGCTGGCACGCCTGGATGGGCGCACCCTGCCCACCACGGCCGCCACCGAGTTCGACGCCGCACTGGAGGCCCAGGTGCAGGCCTTTCAGCTGGCCCAGGGTCTGACGCCGGATGGGGTGGTCGGCGCCACCACCCTGATGCAGCTCAACCGGGCCATCGGCGTGCTTGAGCCTCGCCTCGGCACCTCAAACTCTGCCCCGCTCCCCTCCTCGTCTGCCAGCCCGTCCGCTCATGTCCTACATCCTTGATGCCCTGAAAAAGGCCGACGCCGAACGTGAACAAGGCCAGGTGCCAGGGCTGCACACGCCCACCGGCCACACTGACCTGTCCGATGGACCGCAGCTGCGCACGCCGCCTCTGTGGGTGATGGGCCTGGGCGCGCTCCTGGTGCTGATCGCGCTGGGGGCGGTTTGGCTGTGGCCACGCCCCGTGACGGTGATCGCGACCGCGCCCACCCAGTCCCAGTCCCTGCGCGCGGACCAGGCTCCAGCTCCAGCTCCAGATCAATATCCAGCGCCAGCGCCGACGACCGCACCCAAAAGCCTGTCTGAGGCGTCGGCAACAGCCAACCGTGCCGGCAACGAGACCTCACGCCCCGCACCGGAGGCCACCCCCACGCCACCGCCGAGTCCTCCGCACCGGGCCGAGCCGGCCATCACGCGACCCGTGGCGCCCGCCGCGCCGCGTGCGCCGATCCACGTGGACCCGGCGCCGGCCCCCACGCCATCCAGCAAGGTGCCCACCCTGGCCGAATTGCCGGACGACGTGCGTCGCAGCCTGCCATCCTTGAGCGTGAGCGGCGCGATGTACTCGGACAGCCCCGCCAACCGGATGCTG
>JAGNPA010000271.1 GCA_017989885.1 Aquabacterium sp. | reverse complement strand
CTACAGCGCTGCGCGGCGCGCCGAAGCCTTGATGGCCGAAGGCGTGACGACGCTGGAGATCAAGTCTGGCTACGGGCTGTCGCGGGACGCGGAGGCCTCTTGCCTGAGTGTGGCCCGTCGCCTTGGCCAGGCACTGCCGCTGGAGGTACGCACGAGCTTTCTGGGCGCCCACGCCTTGCCGCCCGAATTCGAGGGGCGGTCCGACGACTACATCGACGCGGTCTGCCGCTGGATGGCCGATCTGCACGCCCAGGGGCTGATCGACGCCGTGGATGCCTTCTGCGAGAACATCGGCTTTACGCCCGCGCAGATACGGCGCGTGTTCGAGGCGGCGCGGGCACTGGGCTTGCCGGTCAAACTGCACGCCGAGCAACTGTCGGACCAGGGCGGCGCAGCCCTGGCCGCCTCGTTCAACGCCCTGTCCTGCGACCACCTGGAACACCTCAGCGCCGATGGAGTGGCCGCCATGCGGGCCGCCGGCACCGTCGCGGTCCTGCTGCCGGGTGCCTACTACTTCCTGCGGGAGACAAAACGTCCTCCCATTGAGGCGCTGCGCCAGGCCGGTGTGCCCATGGCCGTCTCGACCGACCACAACCCTGGCACATCGCCCGGGCTGTCTTTGCTGCTCATGGCCAACATGGCCTGTACCTTCTTTCGCCTCACGCCGCTGGAAGCGGTGCAAGGCATCACCGTCCACGCGGCCCGGGCGCTCGGTCTGCGCGACCGGGGCCAACTCATCGCTGGACAGCGGGCCGACTTCGTCGCCTGGGACCTGCAGCACCCCCACGAGCTGGCCTACTGGTTCGGTCGCAACCCTTGCCTGCACGTCATCCAGAACGGAGTGCAACGATCATGAGCATGGACATTCCCTCATCGTTTGAATGGACCGGTCGCACGGACAGCGAGGAGACTGATCCCAGTCTGCGCTGGCACCATGTGGTGCGCCCGTTCGATGCCCACAGCCGTGGCGGCGTGGCCCTGGTTGGGTTTGCCGTGGACGAGGGTGTCCGGCGCAATGGCGGTCGAGCCGGTGCGGCGGCCGGTCCCGCAGCGCTGCGCGCCGCGCTGGCCAACCTGCCAGTGCGTGGCGAACCCGATCTTTGGGACGCGGGCGACGTGTCTTGCCGCAAGGGCGATCTGGAAGAGGCGCAGGCCCAACTGGGTCAGCAGGTCCACACCCTCCTGACCCGTGGCAGCCTGCCCATCGTGCTGGGGGGCGGACACGAGGTGGCCTGGGGCACTTTCCAGGGCATTGCAGCGGCGCAGCGGGAGACCAGCCGCCTGCTGATCGTCAACCTCGACGCGCATTTCGATCTGCGCATGGCGGCGCGCGGCAATTCGGGCACGCCCTTCCGGCAAATCCACGACTGGCAGGCAGCCAACGGGCGCCCCTTTCACTACCGCGTGCTGGGGATCAGCACCTTCGCTAATACCCAGGCTTTGTTCGACCGGGCGCACGAGATGGGTGTGCGCTACTGGCTCGACGAGCAGTTACAGGACGCCACCGGCTTGGCGTCGGCACAGGCGGCCCTGGCCGACGATCTGAAGCAGGCCGATGCGGTGTACCTCACCGTCTGCCTGGACGTGTTGCCGGGTGCTCAGGCACCCGGCGTGTCAGCGCCATCGGCCCTGGGGGTCCCCCTGGCGCAGGTGGAGCGCCTGATCGATCAGGTGCTCGCCTGCGGACGGGTGGTGGCCGCCGACGTGGCCGAACTCAATCCGTCACAGGATCGGGATGGACTGACCGCCAAAGTCGCCGCTCGCCTGATTGCTCGTATCGCTCGAAGCCGTCGTGAGCCGAAGGCAACGCCTTGATGAGCAAATGTGAGCAGGTCGCTCAACGGTTTCTGTGTCTCGCGCAGCGCGAGATGTCCATGGCATACCGCTCATGCTGCGGTGATCTCCTCAGACAAGGTGTTGATTTCCGCGCAATCCTGACCCCGGTTTTTCATCCAATATTGACCCCGCCTTTTGGGGTGTAGCCGGGCTACGCGTCTGTGGATAAGTCTACTGTTGGTGCGTTCGCTTCTCCTTTCTCAATGACTTCCGGCAGGGCCGTCCTGGGCCGCCTTTTCTGAACGGTCTTGGGTGCTGCGCTGGAATGCTTGAACCGCCAGCTCTCGTTGCCGGTCTCCACGATGTGGCAGTGGTGGGTCAGCCGGTCGAGCAGTGCGGTGGTCATCTTGGCGTCGCCAAATACCTGACTCCATTCCCCGAAGCTGAGGTTGGTGGTGATCAGTACGCTGGTTCTCTCGTAGAGCTTGGAGAGCAGGTGGAACAGCAGCGCTCCACCGGCCTGGCTGAACGGCAGGTAGCCCAGCTCATCCAGGATCACCAGGTCCATGTAGACCAGCCGGTGGGCCAGCTGTCCGGCCTTGCCCTGGCTCTTCTCCAGCTCCAGCGCGTTGACCAGCTCCACGGTCGAGAAGAAGCGCACCCGCTTGCCGTGCCGCTGGATCGCCTCGATCCCGATGGCTGTGGCCAGGTGTGTCTTGCCGGTGCCCGGGCCGCCGATGAGCACCACGTTGTGCGCGGCCTCGATGAACGCGCCGCCGTGCAGCGTGCGCACCAGCGCCTCGTCCACACTGGCCTGGCTGAACTCGAAGCCGGCCAGGTCACGGTGGGCCGGGAAGCGGGCTGCGCCCATCTGGTACGCCATGGAGCGCACCGAACGCTCGGCCTGTTCGGCCCGCAGCAACTGACTGAGGAAGGCTTCTGGGCTGAAGTCGGTGTGCCGTGCCTGTGCCGCCACCTCGGGATAGTTGGCGGCCATGCCGTGCAGCTTCAGGGCCTTGAGGGCGTCGATGATCTCCTGGCTCATGCGCGCACCCCCTGTGCGTCATCGTCGCCGACCGAGCGAAGCCGGTCGTAGCGCTGCACGTTGGCCTGCGGCGCCACCGTCAGGGTCAGCGGCGTTCTGGCCGCGGCCACCTCTGCCTGGCTGCCAGCCTTCAGACGCGCGAGCACGTTGAGCACATGCTCGCCGCTGGGCTTGCCACTCTCGAGCGCCAACTCGGCGGCCACCAGCACCGGCTCCAGACCGTGCACAGGCACGGCCGCCAGCACCTGGGCCATCACCCGGTCGCCGCCCTCGTGGCGCAGCAGGATGGCCTGCAGCTTCTTCAGCGGCTCGGGCAACGTCTCAAAGGGCGCGCCGTTGCGCAGCGCGCCGGGCTTGCGCTCGATCAGGCTGACGTAGTGGCGCCAGTCGTAGAAGGTCTGGCTGCGCTCGAAGCTGCGCACATGGCTGGCGATGCGGGCGTTCTCGGCCACCACATCAATGCGTTCGGGATACAGGCGCAGGCTGACCACCTCGTGGGCGTGCTCGGTGGGCACGCTGTAGCGGTTGCGCTGCAGGTGCACCAGCGCCGTGCTGGAGACACGCGCCAGCACCTCGATGTAGCCGTCAAACGGCCGGGGATTGGGCATCAGGCGCTGCTGCTCGTCCTGCAGCACGTCGGCCACCTTCAGCGTCGGCCACTCAGGGTGGTTGAGTTCGGCCCAGGCAGCGCGGCACTCGCCCTCCAGCCACGTATTGAGCGCCTGCATGTTGGGCCAGCGCTGCTTGGTCGCCTTGTGCCAGATGCTGATGCGCCGGTCGCGCACGTTCTTCTCGACGATGCCCTTCTCCCAGCCGCTGGCGACGTTGCAGAACTCGGGCTCGAACAGG
>JAGNPA010000030.1:9389-11017 GCA_017989885.1 Aquabacterium sp. | reverse complement strand
TCGCCGTTTTCGTCCTTGGTGAACCACTCCTTGATCTTCTTGGCCACGCCGGGCTGCAGCTTGCCGTCCTGCGTCCAGCCTTGCAAAAAGTCGAAGCAGCGCGGATCGGACAGCTTGAAGAAGTAGTGGTCCGAGGTCTTGAGCACGGGCGTGGCGCCGCTCAGGGCCGAGACCGGGTTCTTCAACTCGGTGGGGGCGTACACAGCACCGCACACTTCGCACGAGTCACCGTACTGATCCTGCGCGCCGCACTTGGGGCACTCGCCCTTGACGAAACGGTCGGCCAGGAACATGCCCTTTTCCGGATCGAACATCTGCTCGACCGGGCGCACGGTGATCAGACCTTCGGCCTTGAGCGCGCGGTAGATGCTCTGCGCCAGTTCGTGGTTCTCGGGGCTGTCGGTCGACGACCAGTGGTCGAAGCTGATGTGAAAGCCATCCAGATACGGCTTGCGGCCCGCAGCAATGTCGGCCACGAACTGCTGCGGTGTCTTGCCGACCTTCTGGGCGGCAATCATGATGGGCGCGCCGTGCGCGTCGTCGGCGCCCACGAAGTGCACCTGGTGGCCCTGCATGCGCTGGAAGCGCACCCAGATGTCGGCCTGGATGTACTCCATGATGTGGCCGATGTGGAAATGGCCGTTGGCATAGGGCAGCGCGGTGGTGACGAAGAGCTGGCGTGGCATGGTGGGAATCAGGTGAACGAGGGGCCCGGTCAGGCAAGACCGAAGTCCCTGTTGGCAGTCGGGGGGTAACCGGTAATTTTAGGGCGCGCTAGACTGCCCGTCTCAAAAGAATGACATGCCCCTTGGAATGAGCACCCCCACGCCTCTTGAAGCCGCCGCCCTCGACGCCCTGCGCAGCGTCATCGACCCCTTGACCGGCCAGGACTGGGTGAGCACGCGCCACCTCAAGTCCCTCACCGTGCAGAACGGCCAGGCCCGCGTCGAGATCGCGCTGGGCTACCCGGCCCGCTCGCAATGGCCCGCCTACACAGCCCTGATCGAAGCCGCCTTGAAGCCGGTCGATGGCATCACCGCGGTGGACGTGGCCTGGTCCACCCAGATCCTCACGCACGCCGCCTCTCGCGGCCAGGCGCTGCTGCCCGGTGTCAAGAACGTGATCGCCGTGGCCTCGGGCAAGGGCGGCGTGGGCAAGAGCACCACGGCTGTCAACCTGGCCCTGGCCCTGGCGGCCGAAGGCGCGCGCGTGGGCATGCTCGACGCCGACATCTACGGCCCCAGCCAGCCGCTGATGCTCGGCATCCAGGGCAAGCCG
The DNA here is from genome assembly GCA_017989885.1 of Aquabacterium sp. GTDB lineage: Bacteria > Pseudomonadota > Gammaproteobacteria > Burkholderiales > Burkholderiaceae_C > Aquabacterium. The sequence goes on along the minus strand of JAGNPA010000030.1, from coordinate 9,739 downwards.
CCCAGCCCCGATGGCAAGACCATCACGCCGCCGGTCAACCACGGGCTGCAGATGATGTCGATCGGGCTGCTGGTGGAAAACCAGGCCGCCACCATCTGGCGCGGCCCGATGGCCAGCCAGGCGTTCGACCAGTTGCTGCGCCTGACCAACTGGGGTCAGACGCCCGAAGAAGGCGGCCAGCCGCTGGACTACCTGGTGGTCGACATGCCCCCTGGCACCGGCGACATCCACCTGAGCATCAGCCAGCGTGCGCCGCTGACCGCCGCCGTCATCGTCACCACCCCGCAGGACATCGCCCTGCTGGACGCCCGCAAGGGCCTGCAGATGTTCGAGAAGGTCTCGGTGCCGGT
>JAGNPA010000030.1:0-9289 GCA_017989885.1 Aquabacterium sp. | reverse complement strand
GTCAGCGCTCGGTGCGGCGCTGGTGGTGATATGAGGCATCGAGCGTGAAGAAGAAACACGCGCCCTGCCCCACCGCAGCTTCCGCCCAAATGCGGCCGCCATGGCGACGCACAATGTGCTGAACGGCCGCCAGGCCGACGCCATTGCCCGGAAAATCCTTGGCGCTGTGCAGGCGCTGGAACATGCCAAACAGTTTGTTGGCACACTCCATGTCGAAGCCCGCGCCGTTGTCGCGCACATAAAACACTTCCGGATCGGTTTCCGCGATGACGCCCACGCTCACACGCGGGCAATCCACCTTCTCGCTGTACTTCAGCGCGTTGCCGATCAGGTTTTCGAACACCCGGCGCAACAAGGCCGGATCGGCCTGCGCGACCAGGCCATCGGCCACCACCAACTCGGCACGGGCCGCCCCGTTGAGCACGCCCAACTGTTCGCGCCCCACCTCTCGGGCCAGCGCGCTCACATCCACAGCTTGACGTTGCAGGGGCTCGCTCGTCAGCTGGGCCTGGGCCAACAGGGCATTGAGCATCGCCTCCATGCGATCGGCTGCCGACAGCACGCGGTCGAGATGCTGGTTGGCCTGCGCATCCAACTGCGGGCCGTAGTCTTCCTTGAGGATGCGTGTGAAGCCCTCGACCACACGCAGCGGCGCACGCAGGTCGTGAGACATGGCGTGGTGCAGCGCTGCCTGCTCGTCAGCGGGCCAGTCGGAACGTCCCGGAACAGGGTCAGAGGGATTACCAGCAGTGCTCATGTGTCCGATTGTACGGACCGCCAGCAGCGGGTTTCCGCCTCTGGCGTACAAATTCACAGTGCCGCTACATTTATCCAAACACGCAGGTCATCGCTCCCTCATCTCGCCGCAACAATTCACATGTGATGCCCTTTGTCTGGATTCTGATCCTTGTCGCGCTGACCGTGCCGGGCGCCCTGCTGGTGCGCCGACGGCTGCGCCTGAGCGACCAGGCCTTGACGCTGGCACAGGCGCAACTGGAACAGGCCCGCCAACAGATGGGCCGTCTCAGCATGGTCGCCTCGCGCATCAACAACGGCGTGGTGGTCATCGACCGCCAGGGCATCATCCAATGGGTCAACCCAGCCTGGTTAACCCTGACCGGTTCGCGCGACACACAGGTGCTGGGCCAAGCCCTGCCCGACTTGCTGACGCGCAGCGTGCGGGACAGCGAGAGCCTGCCCCAACTGCGTCAGCACCTGCAGGCCGGCACACCCTTTCGCCTGAACTACGAAGCCGTGCGTCAAGGGACCGACGCGCCTTATTGGGGCGAGATCGATGCCTTGGAGGTGCTTGATGAGGCCGGCCAAGTCGGTCAATTTGTCTGCCTGTTCACGGACATCACCAGCCGCCGTGCGCAAGATCTGCAGGCTGAGCAGGAGCGCGCCTTTCAGGAAGCCTTGCTGGCCAACCTGCCCGTGAGCCTGTTTGTGGTCGACCCGACCAACGGCCACATCGTGACCATCAACCGTCACGCCGAGGTCGAATTCAATCTGCTGCGCGACAAGGTGGTGGGCCGCACGATTCAGCAGGCGATGGGCCAGGAGGTCTTGCAACGGGTGCAGGCCCACATGCAGGCCGCCACCACCTCCGGACAACCCGTCGAGCACGATTTCAGCTGGCACGACGGCTCCCGCACGCGCGTCATCAACGCCCGCCACTTTGCCCTGCGTCACACGGACGGCCGCCCCCGCCTGCTCATCTCGCTGGTGCGCGACATCACCGTGGCCCAGCGCGCCCTGTCCGACCTGGAAGAGTCGGAGCGCCGCTTCCGCGAACTCGTGGAATCGATGGACGATGGCGTGTACGTCAGCGATGGGGCGCGGGCACAGTGCCTCTACCTCAGCCCCCAGACGGCCGCGCTGCTCGGGCTGTCGCCCAACGAGGTGGCCGACCTCTCAGACCGGATGCGTGCGCTGGTGACTCCCGAAGACCGCACCACGCTGGCACACCAGGAAGAGCAGGAGCGCCGCGCCGAGTCGACCGACGCCTTGCTGCGGCTGGACATTCCCGGACGCGGCATCCGCTGGATGCGCCACAAGAGCCGGTCCCGGCGCCTGCTCAACGGCGAGTCACGCATCTACGGCCTGCTCTCTGACGTGACCGATGAGCGTCAGCAGGCACTGGACCTGCAACGCGCCCGCGACCAGGCCGAAACCGCCAGCCAGGCCAAGAGCGAGTTCATGGCCAACATGAGCCACGAAATCCGCACGCCCATGAACGGCATCCTGGGCATGACCGAGCTGTTGCTGGGCACCGAGCTCAACGACAAGCAGCGCCGCTTTGCCCAGGCCGTGTACCGGTCAGGAGAAAGCCTGCTGGAGATCATCAACGACATCCTGGACTTCGCCAAGATCGAAGCCGGCCATGTGGAGCTGGCCCAAGGCGACTTCGTGCTGCGCACCCTGGTCGAGGACACGCTGGAGCTGCTGGCCCCCCGTGCCCACGAGCGCGGTCTGGAGCTGAGCTTCCGCGAAGAAGCCGACCTGCCCGCCGTGGTGCATGGCGACCCGCTGCGCCTGCGCCAGATCCTCACCAACCTGGTGGCCAACGCCATCAAGTTCACCGAACACGGCGAGGTCGTGGTCGACATCCGGCGCGCCAGCCCCGACAGCACGCCTCATCCCGCCACCCCAACGCCAGACACCATGACGCTGGCCTTCCGGGTGCGCGACACCGGCATCGGCATCACGGCCGAAGCCCTGCCCCGCATCTTCCAGGCCTTTGTCCAGGCCCAGGGTGGCATGACACGTCGCTACGGCGGCACCGGGCTGGGTCTGCCCATCAGCAAACAGCTGGTCGAGCTCATGGGGGGCGAGCTGCGTGTCGTCAGCACCCCGGGCGTCGGCTCGGAGTTCAGCTTTGAGCTGCCCTTGGGCATCAGTGACACCCAGATGGCGCACGACCTGGCCAACGAACCAAGCCTGCCCGCCTACAAGGTGTTGGTGGTGGACGACAATGAGACCAACCGCACGGTGCTGGAGAACATGCTGAGCGCCTGGGGAATGAAGGTCACCCTCGCGCACAATGGCCGCCAGGCGCTCGACCTCCTGCTCACCGAGACGCAGGCGGACCTGGACATCGACCTCGCGCTGGTGGACATGCACATGCCCGAGCTCGATGGTCTGAGCATGGTCGAGATCCTGCGTCGCAGCCGCCGCTACCCCCAGCTCAAACTGGTGCTGCTGTCGTCCCTGTCTTCGGCCGACGAAAGCCGGCGCGCTCAGGATGCCGGCTTCCAGTGCGTGCTGCGCAAGCCGCTGCGCAAGGCCGAACTGCGCCAGACCCTGCAAAGCCTGTCGGCGCAACGGGACACGGCCGATGCGCACGCGCAGACCGGGCAACACCAGCGCGTGCTGGTGATCGAGGACAACCCCGTCAACCAGGAGGTCTGCGGTCAGATGCTGCGTCGCCTGGGTTGCGAGGTGCGGGTGGCCAGCTCGGCCCTGGAAGGCCTGCGCCGTCTGGGTGAGCAGTGCTACGACCTGATCCTGATGGACATTCAGATGCCCGGCATGGACGGCATCGAGGCCCTCACCTGGTTCCGCAAAGGCAGCGGCAAGCGCTTCACCTTCCTGACCCCACCCCACACGCCGGTGATCGCCGTCACCGCCAATGCCCTGGAGGGCGATGAGCAGCGCTTCATCGACCTGGGCTTTGACGACTACCTCTCCAAACCCTTCCGTCAGGGTCAGTTGCAGCAGATGCTGCAGGTGCACACCACCCAGGCCGGCGCAGAGGATCAGACGGCCGATGCGGAGAAGCCCGGTCGCGCCAAGCGCGCGCCCTCTGCGCCCCGCCCTGCCCCCACCGAGGCTTCGTCCACGGCGGCGCACCAGCTCGACCCCGACGCGCTGCGGCGCCTGCGGGAGCTTGACCCCAAGGGCGAGAACCACCTGCTCGAAAGGGTGGCGCGCGCTTTCGAGACCTCCCTGGCGCGCTTGCTGCCACAATTGAGCGAGGCAGGACAGCAACAGGATCTCGCCACAGTGGCCCATGTCGCGCATACACTCAAATCATCGTCGGCCAGCATTGGGGCACTCAAGTTGTCGCAAATGTGCGCCGATCTTGAGAGCATCATCCGGCGCCAGACAGGAGAAGACTTGAGCTCACGCATCCGAGACATCCCCCTTGAAGCCGAACGCGTCCAGGCAGGGTTGCAACACGTGCTGGAGACACAGTCATGACACGGGGTAACCCGATGATCGACGAAGAAGACCAGGAGCAACCCAAGGTTCTGCTGGTCGATGACGACGAGGTCACGCTGCTGTTGACCTCGATTGCCCTGCGCGAGCGCGGCTTTGCGGTCACCGAAGCCACCTCCGGTGAGCGGGCCCTGCGCCTGCTGGGCGACTGGCTGCCCGATGTGGTGGTGCTCGACGCGGTCATGCCGGGCCTGGATGGGTTTGCCACCTGCCAGGAACTGCGCAACATGCCGGGTCATGAGTCGATCCCCGTCCTGATGCTCACGGGTCTGGACGACGACGCCTCCATCACCCGGGCTTACGAGGCCGGAGCCACCGACTTCTTCGTCAAGAGCACGCAATGGAGCCTGCTGGCTGGCCGTCTGCGCTACCTGCTGCGCTCGGCACGCACCCGCATCGAGCTGGAGCGCAGCAAGGCCAAGCTGGCCCGCGCCCAGGATCTGGCCCGCATGGGCAGCTTCGACTGGCACAGGGGCGCCAGCGACCTGGGCATGTCGGTCGAAGGGCTGCGCGTGTTCGGCCTGGGTGCCAACGACCGCGTGGGTCTGCGCCAGATTCTGCGCATGATGCCCGCCGACGAGCGCGCGAGCTTCCAGTACCTGCTGCACGAGGTCTGGCGCCACGGCAGCGTGCTCTGCCTGGACGTCAAGATCCACCTGCATGACGGGCGCCAGCGCATTGTCCACCTGGAAGCCGAGCCCGAGTTCAACGAACACGCGAACCTGATCGGCTACACCGGCATCGTGCAGGACGTGACCGACCGGCGACTGGCCGAAGACCAGATCAAGCATCTGGCCAATTTCGACACCCTCACCAGCCTGCCCAACCGTCGCCAGCTGTTCCAGCGCAGCGAGCGCGCCATCGAGCACGCCCGACGCCTGCACCACGGTGTGGCCCTGCTGCAGGTGGGCCTGGACCGCTTCAAGATCATCAACGAGAACCTGGGCCACCACGCCGGTGACGAGTTGCTGATCGAGGTGGCGCACCGCCTGCGCAACTGCGTGAGGCATTTCGACGAGATGCTCGAAGGTCACCTCGACCTGCAATCGACCCGCTCGCATCGCAACCTGGAAGCCGTCGGCCGCCTGGGCGCCGATGAGTTTGTCGTGCTGCTGCCTGAGGTCAGCGACCCCGACGAGGCCATCGCCACCGCCCACCGCATCCTCGATGCGCTGCGCGCGCCGCTGACCATCGGCGGCCAGGAATGCTTCGTGACCGCCAGCATCGGCGTGGCGGTGTACCCCGCCCACGGCGTCAACGCCGCCGACCTGCTGCGCCACGCGGATGTGGCCATGGACCTGGCCAAGAGCCAGGGCCGCAACATGGCGCAGATGTACGACACGCATCTGGCCAGCAAGGGCCGCGTGCGCCTGGATCTGGACACGGCGCTGCACAAGGCGCTGGAGCGCCAGGAACTGGTGCTGTACTACCAGCCCAAGGTCGACGTGCGCACCCATCGCATGGTGGGCGTGGAAGCCTTGATGCGCTGGCAGCGGGGCGACCAGCTCGTCTCACCCGCCGACTTCATCCCCCTGGCCGAGGCCACCGGCCTGATCAACGAGATGAGCCTGTGGGCCATCACCGAAGCGGCGCGCCAGGCCAAGCAATGGCAGATCCAGTTCGGCTTCGATGCGTCCATCGCCGTCAACCTGCCCAGCCGCCTGTTTGAGCAAGATGACCTGGTCGAGCGGATTGAACAGATCCTGTGCCGCGAGGCCATCTCGCCACGCGCCCTGGAGCTGGAGATCACCGAAACCGGCCTGATGAAAGACCTTCAAGGCGTGGTGCCCTCGCTCACCCGCCTCAACCAGATCGGCGTCGAGATTTCCATCGACGACTTCGGCACGGGTTACTCGTCCCTGGCCTACCTGACCAGCCTGCCCATCAGCGAGCTCAAGATCGACCGCTCCTTCGTGCGCGACCTGGGTGAGACACCGCAAAGCTCGGCCATCGTGTCGGCCATCATTGCGCTGGCACGTGCGCTGGGCCTGCGTGTGATCGCGGAGGGGGTGGAGACCACCGAACAGATGAATGTGCTCTACAGCCTGGGTTGCCACATCTGCCAAGGCTTCCTGTTCGCGCGCCCCATGCCTGCGGCCCAGATCGCCACCTGGTTGAACGACGTGCTCAATGCCGACGGCCTGCCGCGCGTCAGCGAGTCGCTCCCCCTCCCCCCCGTCAGCACCCTCAGCTGAATCATGTCCACCACTTCCGGCCTCACGCCCGCCCAGATTGCCAAGGCAGCCCTCGTTCGACTGGCCCAGAACCGGCAAGCACCCACGCCTGAGAACTACCGCAAGGCCTACGCCCTGGAAGCGGGCGAGGAAACGGGTTTCGGCGGGATCACCCAACCTGCGCCGCTCGACGGCCTGCCCCCTTCGGCTGACGATGGCACACGCTGGGCCGACCTGATCACCCGCATCCTGCGCGGTGCAGAGCGCGGCGGTCGCCAATGGACCGCGGCCCGCAAGAAGGAGAGCCTGCAGCGCGTCATCGACGGCAGCCGCAGCTCGGCCACGCGCCTGCACCAGCGCCTGGACCAGCTGGTGCGAAGCTGGGACAGCGACACCGTGGACAGCACGCTGCTGGAAGACGATGGCGCCACGGCGCCCACTGCCGTCGCGGCCACCGCCGCACCGGCCGCAGCCTCAGCCGCAGCCAGCCCACAGGCCCCTGAGAACACGCCCGCGCCGCCCGCACCTGACAGCGACAGCGCCCCCCCGGCATGGCCGGCCCTGGCCCAGCATGTGCTGACGCAACTGGAGCAAACCGTGCTGGTGGCCTTGCCCCAGGACCAGGCCCAGTCCAGCGAAGCGGCCCATGTCTTGCGCACGGCCCTGGCACACAGCCGGGAGGCTGGCGTGGGCGAGCCGATCACCGTCCAGCAGCAGCTCACCCAGGCCTGCGAACAGGCCCAGCGGGTCATTGAACACCGCCATCACCTGGTCGCCCAGCTCACCGAGCTGTGCCACTCGCTGACCGACAGCCTGGTGGACCTGTCCGAAGACGACAGCTGGGTGCAAGGCCAGTGCCAGGCCATGCGCCACCAGCTGGACGAGGGCCTGCACAGCCGTGGCGTGCGCCACATGCAGCAGCTGCTCAGCGACACACGCAACCGCCAGCTGGAGCTCAAGCGTGAGCGTGAGGCCGCACGCAAGGCCCTCAAGGACCTGATCCACCAGATGCTGCAGCAGATCGCTCTGCTGGGCAGCACCACCGACCGCTTCCAGGGCAAGCTGGGCGCCTACGCCGAAACCATCGGCGCGGCCGACTCGCTGCAAAGCCTGGCGGGCATCGTGCGTGAAATGGTGGAGGAAAGCCGCGAGGTGCAATCCGTCGTCGCGCAAACGCAAACCCGCCTGCAAGACGAACATGCCCGCGCGACCGAGCTCACCGACCGCGTGCGCGAGCTGGAAGACGAGATCCGCAAGCTGTCGGACGAGGTGTCGACCGACCCCCTCACCCAGATCGCCAACCGACGTGGCCTGATGCGCGCCTTCGAGGCCGAGCAAGCCCGCGTCGAGCGCCAGGGCACCCCGCTGGCCGTGGGCCTGCTGGACGTCGACAACTTCAAGAAGCTCAACGACCAGCTTGGCCACCAGACGGGCGACGAGGCCCTCAAGTTCCTGGCCCGGCGCGTGAGCGAGTCCCTGCGCCCGGTCGACGTGGTGGCGCGCTACGGTGGCGAGGAGTTCGTCGTCATGCTGCCCGACACCCCGCTGGAAGAGGCCCAGTTGGTGCTGACCCGCCTGCAGCGCAACCTCAGCGCCGAGTTCTTCACCCACGACACGCACAAGGTGTTCATCACCTTCTCCGCCGGGGTCACCACCTACCGTGCGGGCGAAGCCATTGAAGCGGCCCTGGACCGTGCCGACGTGGCGCTCTACGAAGCCAAGCGCACGGGCAAGAACCGCACCTGCACGGGCTGATCAAGGCGCTCGGATCAGTCCGGATCCTGCGCGGCCAGTCTGCGCAGGGCCGCCGGCACCTTCTCCGGCAGATCCTCGGCCACCAGGCCCGGCCCAAAAGCCTGCGCCGCCTCGCCATGCAGCCACACGGCCGCGCACGCGGCCTGCCAGGCAGGCATCCCCTGCGCCAACAAGCCCAAGATCAGCCCAGCCAGCACATCACCCGAACCGGCCGTGGCCAGGGTGGGCGGCGCCGAGGCATTGATGACGGCGCGTCCATCGGGTGCGGCCACCACGGTGTCCGGCCCCTTGAGCAAGACGATGGCCCCGCTCAACTGCGCGGCCTTGCGGGCCTTCGCCAGCTTGCCCTCGCACCCAGCCAGGGTGGACGGCGCAAAAATCCGGGCGAACTCCCCATCGTGCGGTGTGATCACCACCGGGCGCCCGTGCCCGGCAATGGCCGCAAACAGCAAGCTGGGGTCATCCTGAAACACCGACAAGGCATCGGCATCGAGCACCACCGGGCGACCACTGGCCAACACGGTCAACACCAGGGCCTTCAGACCCCCGGGGTGCGTGCCGCCCAGCGCGCCAGGGCCGATCAGCACGGCGCTCAGGCGCGCGTCGCCCAGCAAGGTCTGCAAGCCCCCCTGCCACTGGTTCGGGCCTTCGCCCACCAACGGGTGCACCATGATGCTGGTGAGGCTGCCGGCATACACCGGCCAGACTGCCTGTGGCACACACACCGTGGTCAGCCCCGCGCCCACCCGGGCTGCTGCCCGCGCCGCCAGACGAGGGGCACCGGTCATGAGCGGCCCACCCCACACCAGCGCATGCCCACGGTGGTACTTGTGGCCCGCCATGTCGGCCCGGGGGTACACGGTCTGCCACAGGGCCGGCTCGTTCTGCCAGGCACGCACCTGCAATCGGGTCAACACGGTGTCTGGCACCCCGATGTCGGCCAGCACGCGCTCACCGCACAGTTGCCGAGCGGGCATCAACAGGTGCGCTGGTTTGAGTCGGAAGAACGTGACCGTCACATCGCAGTGCACCGCACCCGCTGACGCGCCGCTGTCGCCCCAGACACCGCTGGGCACGTCCACCGCCACGATGGGCAGGCCCTTGCGTTGCGCCTTGGCCAGCACGCGGGCCGCCATGCC
>JAGNPA010000270.1 GCA_017989885.1 Aquabacterium sp. | reverse complement strand
ATAAACAGGTGATTCTCGGGCACCGTCACGGGCTGCTAGCGCTCACAAATGTGAAGCGCACTTTGCTTGCCCAGATTGAGCAGGCGGCGCAGTCGCTGCCAGAACTGGCGGAAGTGATTGAGATGGTGCGCAACCCCGATGACAACGGCATTGACCGCGCCAATGATGCGCTGCGCAAAGCCATGAGCCGGTCTGCGCTGGTGGACGACCTCAAAAAGCTGGCTGATGTGGACGAGAAAGTGCGCAAAGGTGAGCGCGAGGCCTTTGGGCTGGATGCTGGGGCTGATGGCGATGTGAATGGCCAGCCGCTGACAAAGGACATGACCGACGCTGAGCGTGCCGTGCGCCTGTCTCGCGCGATCAATGACAGCCCGGCCGCCATGCAGGCGCTGATGGCCGCCTTGGCCAAGAATGGTGCGCCAAAATGATCCTGGCGCCCGCAACCCAGTCCCAGCCGAGCGTCACGACCGCACAGATGATGGCCGCGATTCAGGCCATGGACCCTGACGCAAAGAAGGAGCTGGACGCCTTCCTGCTGGCCGGCAATGCCCCCATCTGGGTTCCGCAGGACGGGCCGCAGCTGATGGCCTACCTGAGCAAGGCGGACATCGTTTTCTATGGCGGTGCTGCAGGTGGCGGCAAGACCGACCTGCTGCTGGGCCTGTGCCTCACATCGCAGGAGCACAGCATCATCTTCCGACGCGAGGCCGTGCAGCTGACCGGCATCGAGGAACGGATGACCAAGATTCTGGGCACGCGCAAGGGCTACAACAGCCAGGATGGCGTGTGGCGTCTGCCCGAGGGCAAGGTGATGGAGCTGGGCAGCGTCAAGGAACCGGGCGACTGGATCAAGTACCAAGGCCGCCCGCACGACGCCAAGCTGTTCGATGAAATCTGCCACTTCACCGAGAGCCAGTTTCGCACCCTGATTGGCTGGCTGCGCACGGACAAGCCAGAGATCCGCCAGCGCGTGGTTGCTGCCGGGAACCCGCCCACAACCGCAGAAGGAGAGTGGGTCAAGCGCTTTTGGGCTGCATGGCTGGACCCGAACCACCCGAACCCGGCCAAGCCCGGCGAACTGCGCTGGTATGTCTCGAACGAGAAGGGCGAGGACCAGGAGGTTCCGAGCGGAGACCCGGTGATGGTAGGCACCGACCTGGTGAAGCCAAAGAGCCGCACCTTCATCCCTTCCAGTGTGGATGACAACCTGTTTCTGCTGTCCACCGGCTACAAGGAGACGCTGCGCGCCCTGCCTGAGCCCCTGCGCTCGCAGATGCTGCGCGGTGACTTCATGGCTGGCGCTGCTGATCCTGCCTGGCAGGTCATCCCCACCGACTGGGTGAAAGCTGCTCAGGCACGGTGGAAGCCGCGTGACGCGAAGGGCGAGATGACTGCAATCGGTCTTGATCCGGCACGCGGCGGTATCGACAAGTCCAGCGTGGCCCGCCGGCACGGCCAGTGGTTTGACCAGATGGTGACGGCGCCCGGCGTGGTCACGAAGGATGGCCCATCCACGGCTGCATTTGTGGTGCCCCTGGTGCGCGATGGCGCCTGCATCTGTGTGGATTCCATCGGCATAGGGTCGAGCGCCCTTGATTTCATTCAGGGCCTGAACCTGAACGTGTTTGCGGTGAACGGCTCCGAGTCGAGCTCAGCAATGACCAAGGCCGGCAACCTGCATTTTCGCAATCGGCGGGCCGAGATGTACTGGATGCTGCGTGAAGCACTGGACCCGACGAACCCCGACCCGATTGCCCTGCCGCCGGATGCTGAGCTGCTGGGCGACCTGACAGCCGTTCGCTACAAGGTCGTGACCATGGGCAAGGGCGCTGCCATCCAGATGCGCAGCAAGGACGAGATCCGCGAAGCGCTTGGACGCTCGCCAGACAAGGGCGACAGCCTGGCCATGACGTTCGTGCAGGGCATCCCCCGGTCGATCAAGAGCCTGAAAAAGAGCTGGCGCGACCGCCTCAAAAGCAGAACTACATCACAGGGATCGGCGCAGGCCGCTTGAACACCATGGCAAACGACACCAGCGCCCGCGAGAACTGGGCCCGCTACCAGTATGGCAAGGACCGCGGCCACATCGAGTACACCGAGCGGGCCGAGCTGTGCGAGCGCATGTACATGGGCGGCGGCGAGCAGTGGAGCGACGCCGACAAGGAGATCCTGCGCAGCCAGGGACGGCCGTTCTACGAGTTCAACGAGGTCAAGCCCAGCGTGAACAGCGCCATCGGCTACCAGATCCAGAACCGCATGGACATTGCGTTCAAGCCGCGCGGGCAAAAGGGCGACATGGAAACCGCGACCATCCTGTCGAAGGTGGCCATGCAGATCGCCGATGCTACGAAGCTGCATTGGGTGGAAACGCAGGTCTATGGTGATGGCCTGATTGAGCAGCGCGGCTACTTCGATGTCCGAATGGACTTCGACCGGAACATGAAGGGCGATGTTGCCGTCTTCAATCTGGACCCGCGTGACGTTATCCCGGACCCGGACGCCAAGAGCTATGACCCCGACAAGTGGGGCGACGTGACCGTCTCGCGCTGGCTGACGCTGGACGAGATCGAGCAGTTTTGGGGCCGCAACGCCCGCGACAAGGCCGAGGCGTCTGGGGACGATGGCCAGGACTACGGCGAAACCGACGACGAGGTGCGCCGCAACAAGTTTGGCAGCGACCGCAATGCGGGCTTGTTCGACGCTTTCATCATGGGCGGCGACGGCCTCAAGCGCTATCGCGTCATCGACCGGCAGGTCTCTGTCTACGAAAAGACGGACTGCCTGGTATTCCCTGAGAGCGGCGACATCGCCATCGTGGCGAACCTGTCCGAAGAGTCAATTGCCGACGCGCTCAATCAGGGTGCGGTCAAAGCCAAGCGCATGCGCCGCCGGATCAAGTGGGTCGTGAGTACGTACAGCGCCACGCTGCATGAGGGCTACAGCCCCTACGACCACTTCACCATCGTGCCGTACTTCGCCTACTTCCGCCGAGGAAAGACCCGGGGCATGGTGGACGACGCCATCGGACCGCAGGAGGCGCTGAACAAGGCTGTGAGCCAGTATGTGCACATCATCAACACCAGCGCCAACAGCGGCTGGGTGGTGGAAGAAGGCTCGCTGACCAACATGGACACCGAAGAGCTGGAGCAGGTCGGCGCGAAGACTGGCCTGGTCATCGAGTTCGCCAAGGGCGCGACGAAGCCAGACAAGATCCAGCCGAACCAAATCCCCTCTGGCGTGGACAAGCTCATCGACCGAGCAACGAAGGCCCTCAAGGATGTGACCGTGCCCGAGGCCATGCGCGGGCAGCAGGGCGCCGAGGTATCGGGCATCGCCATCCAGGCAAAACAGTTCGCCAGCCAGCAGCAACTGGCCGTGCCGTTGGACAACCTGGCGTACACGCGCCAGATGCTGGCCAATCGCATCCTGAAACTGATCCAGCGCTACTACGACAGCTACCGGGTCTTTCGCATCACCGAGACGGACCCCATGACGGGCAAGCCGAAGGAGGAAGTGCTGGAGATCAACAAGTTCGAACCTGAGACGAACACCTACCTCTATGACGTGACCGTGGGCGAGTACGACGTGGTGATCACCGAGCAGCCGATGCAGGTGACGTTCGAGAACAGCCAGTTCCAGCAGGCCATCGAGATGCGTGAGAAGGGTATCAACATCCCCGATGCGATGG
>JAGNPA010000029.1:7313-11082 GCA_017989885.1 Aquabacterium sp. | reverse complement strand
GGTCCAGCCGGTGGCCACCGTCTGGACCGGCGCGGGTGTGGTCACGCAGCGCGTGGCCGATGCGGCCGAGCGCGCGGGTTTTGTGTTCGCGGTGGACCCGACTTCGGCCGAAGCCTCGTGCGTGGGCGGCAACGTGGCCATGAACGCTGGCGGCAAGAAGGCCGTGCTCTGGGGCACGGCCCTGGACAACCTCGCCTCGTGGCGCATGGTCACCCCCGACGCCAAGTGGCTGGAGGTGGTGCGCCTGAACCACAACCTGGGCAAGATCCACGACATCGAAACCGCCAGCTTTGAGCTGCGCTATTTCGAGGCCGACGGCAAGACGCCCATCCGCACCGAGCGCCTGGACATCCCCGGCCGCACCTTCCGCAAGGAAGGCCTGGGCAAGGACGTCACCGACAAGTTCCTCGCCGGCCTGCCCGGTATCCAGAAGGAAGGCTGTGACGGCCTGATCACCAGCGCCCGCTGGGTCGTGCACCGCATGCCCAAGCACGTGCGCACGGTGTGCCTGGAGTTCTTTGGCAATCCCAAGGAAGGCGTACCCTCGATCGTCGAGATCAAGGACTTCATGTTCGAGGAGATGAAGCAACCGGGCGGCGCCATCCTGGCCGGCCTGGAGCACCTCGACGACCGCTACCTGCGTGCGGTGGGCTATGCCACCAAGAGCAAGCGCGGCACCCTGCCCAAGATGATCCTGGTCGGCGACATCGTTGGTGACGACGAAGACCGCGTGGCCCGCGCCACCAGCGAAGTCATCCGCCTGGCCAATGGCCGCTCGGGCGAAGGCTTTGTGGCCGTGAGCGCCGAAGCCCGCAAGAAGTTCTGGGCCGATCGCAAGCGCACCGCCGCCATCGCCAAGCACACCAACGCCTTCAAGGTGAACGAAGACGTGGTGATCCCGCTGCCGCGCATGGGTGAGTACACCCTGGGCATCGAGCGCATCAACATCGAGCTGAGCCTGCGCAACAAGCTGGCCTTGGTCGATGCACTGGACGCCTTCTTCCAGACCGGCACGCAGCACATCGCGGGCTTCATGGGCAAGGTCGAAGATGCCGAAGAGCTGCCCAACGAAGAGGCTTTGAGCGAGAAGATCGCCACCGCCCGTGCCCACCTGGCCACGGTGCGTGCCCGCTGGGCCTTCCTGTCCGAGCACATCGACACCCCGATTGCCGAGGTTGACGATGCGCTGGTGACGCACGGCTACACGCAGCACCGCAACGGCGCCTACACGCCTGAGGCCGGCGACACCGTCTTCAACCTGCTGCAGACGTGGACGATCCGCGCTGGCTGGAAGCGCGAAATCCGCGACGAGTTGGCCCACGAGTTCAATGGCGGCGCCCTGCGTCCCATCCTCGACGAGCTCAAGCGCATCCACAAAGAGGTGCTGCGTGGCCGCGTCTGGGTGGCCCTGCACATGCACGCCGGCGACGGCAACGTGCACACCAACATCCCGGTCAACAGCGACAACTACGAGATGCTGCAGACGGCGCACGAGGCCGTGGCGCGCATCATGAAGCTGGCGCGTTCGCTGGACGGTGTGATCTCGGGCGAGCACGGCATCGGCATCACCAAGCTGGAGTTCCTCACCGACGCTGAAATGGCCAACTTCACGGCCTACAAGCAGAGGGTGGACCCGGAAGGCCGCTTCAACAAGGGCAAGCTGCTGCGCGGCGAGGCCTTGCGTCGTCTGGGTGACGACGTCCATGCCGCTGACCTGACGGAGGCCTACACGCCCTCGTTCGGCCTGATGGGGCACGAGTCGCTGATCATGCAGCAGTCGGACATTGGTGACATCGCCACGTCCATCAAAGATTGCCTGCGCTGCGGCAAGTGCAAGCCGGTGTGCGCCACCCACGTGCCGCGCGCCAACCTGCTCTACAGCCCACGCAACAAGATTTTGGCCACCTCGCTGCTGGTCGAGGCCTTCCTGTACGAAGAGCAGACGCGCCGCGGCGTGTCGATCAAGCACTGGGAAGAGTTCGAGGACGTGGCCGACCACTGCACGGTTTGCCACAAGTGCCTGACGCCCTGCCCGGTCAAGATCGACTTCGGCGACGTGTCGATGAACATGCGCAACCTGCTGGTCAAGCTGGGCAAGAAGAGCTTCCGCCCGGCTGGCGCGGCCGGCATGGCCATGCTCAACAGCAATAATCCGCAGACCATCAAGGTGATCCGTTCGGCCCTGGTGGACGTGGCCATGCCGCTGCAACGCCTGGGTAACGAGGTGCTCAAGGTCGTCGCCCGCAAGCAGACCAGCGCGCCGCCAGCCACGGTGGGCACAGCGCCGATCAAAGAGCAGATCATCCACTTCATCAACAAGAAGATGCCTGGCGGTCTGCCCAAGAAGACGGCGCGCGCCCTGCTGGACATCGAGGACAAGGACTACGTCCCCATCATCCGCAATCCCAAGGCCACCACGGCAGACACCGAGGCGGTGTTCTACTTCCCGGGCTGCGGTTCGGAGCGCCTGTTCTCGCAAGTGGGTCTGGCCACGCAGGCGATGCTGTGGCACGCCGGCGTGCAGACCGTGCTGCCGCCGGGCTACCTGTGCTGTGGCTACCCACAACGCGGCGCCGGCCAGTTCGATGTGGCCGAGAAGATGATCACCGACAACCGGGTGCTGTTCCACCGTGTGGCCAACACGCTGAACTACCTGGACATCAAGACGGTGGTCGTGTCCTGCGGCACCTGCTACGACCAGTTGCAGGGCTACCAGTTCGACAAGATCTTCCCGGGCTGCCGCATCATCGACATCCACGAGTTCCTGCTGGAAAAGGGCATCACCCTGCCCAACGCTGGCGGCTTCCTCTTCCACGATCCCTGCCACAGCCCGATGAAGCAGCAGGATCCGATGAAGACCGTCAAAGCCCTGCTGGGCGATGGCGTGATCAAGTCGGAGCGTTGCTGTGGTGAAGCGGGCACACTGGCCGTCAGCCGACCCGACATCTCCACACAGATCCGCTTCCGCAAGGAAGAGGAGATCCGCAAGGGCGAAGCGGCGCTGCGCGAGCAGGGCCTGATCGGGGCCAAGGACAACGCCAAGATCCTGACGTCCTGCCCGGCCTGCCTGCAGGGTCTGAGCCGCTATGTGGATGACGCCCAGACCGGCCTGCTGGAAGCCGACTACGTCGTCATCGAGATGGCCAAGCAGATCCTGGGTGAGAACTGGATGCCGGAGTACGTGGCCAAGGCCAACAACGGCGGCATCGAGCGGGTGCTGGTGTGATGGCTCTCGGCTGTGAACTGTGCGAGCAGGATGGCGGCATCCTGCT
The DNA here is from genome assembly GCA_017989885.1 of Aquabacterium sp. Lineage (GTDB taxonomy): Bacteria > Pseudomonadota > Gammaproteobacteria > Burkholderiales > Burkholderiaceae_C > Aquabacterium. The sequence goes on along the minus strand of JAGNPA010000029.1, from coordinate 7,810 downwards.
GCTGCAAACGCCACAATGGCGTGTGATCCGTGCAGTAGACGCTGACCACCCGGCCTTCTACCGCGTCATCTGGAACGACCATGTCAGCGAGTGGACCGACCTGTCCACCGCCGACCGGGCCGTGATGATGGGGGTGGTGGAGGCCGTGGAAGGCGCCTTGCGCGCGCACCTGCAACCCACCAAGGTCAATCTGGCGTCGCTGGGCAATGTGGTGCCGCACCTGCACTGGCACGTCATCGCACGCTTTGACTGGGATGCCCGCTGGCCTGCGCCTGTGTGGGCACCCAGGCAGCGCGAGGTGGTCGACGCCGAACGGCGTCTGGTGATGCCGCTGGCGCAGCTGGATCAAGAGGTGATCCGCGCCCTTCAGCCGGGCACCCGCGGCAACTGAACCAGTTTCAGTCGATGAGGCCCATGTCCGGGCTCATCAACATGCTTTCAATGTCCAGCAAGATCACCATGCGCTCGCCGACCTGAGCCAGGCCGCGCATGTAGGC
>JAGNPA010000029.1:0-7213 GCA_017989885.1 Aquabacterium sp. | reverse complement strand
CCGGGCACCCGCGGCAACTGAACCAGTTTCAGTCGATGAGGCCCATGTCCGGGCTCATCAACATGCTTTCAATGTCCAGCAAGATCACCATGCGCTCGCCGACCTGAGCCAGGCCGCGCATGTAGGCGGCGTCGATCGCCGAGGACATCTCCGGCGACGGGCGAATCGCTTCAGCCGGGATCTCTACCACGTCACTGACCGAGTCCACCACCGTGCCGATGGTGCGCTGCCCGATGTGCAGCACGATCGTCACGGTGAAGGAGTTGTACTCGGCCGAACTGCAACCAAAGCGTAGACGCAGGTCCACGATCGGCACGATGGTGCCGCGCAGGTTGACCACCCCTTTGAGGAAATGCGGCGCGTTGGCAATGCGCGTGGGGTTCTCGTACCCACGGATTTCCTGCACCTTCAGGATGTCGATGCCGTACTCTTCGTCGCCCAGACGGAAGGTGAGGTACTCACGCGCCAGATTGGCCTGCGAATCCGGCTGTTCGACCACGCTCAAGCTACCCATGAACACATTCTCCAAATCAGATGATCCGCGCCCAACTCAGTGGCGCGAGCGACGCACCAGGCTGCCCACGTCCAGGATCAGGGCCACACGGCCGTCTCCCATGATCGTGGCGCCCGAGACGTCGTTGACTTTGCGGTAATTGGTTTCGAGGTTCTTCACCACCACCTGTTGCTGGCCCAGCAGTTCATCGACCAGCAGGGCCACACGGCCGCTCTCGGCCTCGACCACCACCATGATGCCGCTGTTGTGCTCCCAGTCGAAACGGGGCACATCGAAGACCTTTTCCAGCTCGATGACGGGCATGTACTCGTCACGCACCTCGACCACGCGACCGGAGCCGCCAATGGTCTTGATCATTTCCGGGTTGACCTGGAAGCTCTCGACCACCGACGACAGCGGCAGGATGTAGACCTCTTCGCCGACCCCCACGCTCATGCCGTCCATGATGGCCAGGGTCAGGGGCAGACGCACCGCCACCCGCATGCCATAGCCCTCGGCCGAATCGATCTCGACCGTGCCGCCCAGCGAGGTGATGTTCTTCTTGACCACGTCCATGCCCACACCACGGCCCGACACGTCGGTGACCTCGTCGGCCGTCGAGAAGCCTGGCGCAAAAATCAGGGCCCAGACTTCGGAGTCGGTCAGGGAGTCGGGCGCGTCCAGACCTTTTTCACGGGCCTTGCTCAGCAGTTTCTCGCGCGACAGGCCCTTGCCGTCGTCGCGCACTTCGATGACGATGGAGCCGCCCTGGTGCGAAGCCGCCAGGGTGATGGTGCCCTCTTCGGGCTTGCCCTTGGCCAGTCGCTCGGCAGGCATTTCAATGCCGTGGTCGCAGGAGTTGCGCACGAGGTGGGTCAGCGGGTCGGTGATCTTCTCGACCAGCCCCTTGTCCAGCTCGGTGGCTTCGCCCTGGGTCACCAGTTCGACCTTCTTGCCCAGCTTGTTGGCCAGATCACGCAGCATGCGCGGGAAGCGGCTGAACACCGTCGCCATCGGAATCATCCGGATCGACATGACGGCCTCTTGCAGGTCGCGCGTGTTGCGATCCAGATCGGTCAATCCGGCCACCAGTTGCTGGTAGACCACCGGGTCCAGGCCACGGCTGTTTTGCGCCAGCATGGCCTGGGTGATGACGAGCTCGCCAACCAGGTTGATGAGCTGGTCGACCTTCTCGACCGACACGCGGATGGTCGAGGCCTCCAGGCCACCGGCCGGGCGATCAGACTTGGGCGCTGCCGGCTTGGCCGGTGTGGGCGTGCTGGGCTTGGGCGCAGGTGCCGCCGCGACCACCTGGGTGCTGGGCGCTTCCGGGGCGCCAGGCGCGTTGTCGAAGAAGCCGTAGCCGGCGTCGGGGGCGGCCTTGTCGGCCATGGGGGCCGCCGGCGCCGCCTGCATCGGGGCTGGCTCGTCGTCGAAGAAACCGTAAGCGGCATCGGCCACCGACGCGGGTGCACCGAAGGGCAGGAAGGCCACTTCCTCGCGCGAGACGTGGAAGGTGAACAGGTCCAGCAGGTCGGCCTCGGCGGTGCTGGTCACCACCTTGAAGCGGCGAATGCCGGCCAGCGCAGGGTCGTCGGGCAAGGGCTCGATGGTCCCCAGGTCGGTGATTTCCTTGAACAGGTCGATGAGGTTGTCCGCCTGGCTGGCATCCGACAGGGGGCCGACACGCAGCTCCACCGTGCGGGGGCCACTGGTCGGGGCCGCCGCCGCGACCGGCGCCGGTGCGGGCTCAGGGGCCTTCACCACCGGCGCTGGCGCCACTGCGGCCGGTGCACCTTCACCCGCCACCATGGCACGGATGTGCACCAGCAACTCGGTGGTGTCGAAGGGATCGGCACCCGAACCCTGATGGCGGCCCAGCATGGCGCGCAGGGCATCACCCGACTGCAAGAGCACATCGACCATGGGCGAGGTCGGCACCAGCTCATGGCGACGCAGCTTGTCGAGCAAGGTCTCCATCTGGTGCGTCAGTTCGGCCACATCGCCGAAACCGAACGTGGCAGCGCCCCCCTTGATGGAGTGGGCGCAGCGGAAGATGGCGTTGAGCTCTTCGTCGTCTGCCGCAGCCAGATCCACGTTCAACAGGAGTTGCTCCATGTTGTCGAGGTTCTCTCCGGCTTCTTCAAAAAAGACCTGATAAAACTGGCTGAGGTCGATGCCTGCCGAAGCGCTGCTGTTGTCTGTGCTCATCTCTGCCATGAAGGCTCCTGAATGTCGTCGCTGCGCCTCATTGGAGGGCGCGCCCCAAAGGTCAGCGGATCACCTTCTGGATGACCTCGATCAGTTTATTGGGGTCAAAGGGTTTGACCAACCAGCCCGTCGCCCCGGCGGCGCGGCCGGCCTGCTTCATCTGGTCGCTGGACTCGGTGGTCAGGATCAGGATGGGCGTGGACTTGAACTGGGGGGCCTCACGCAGTTTCCTGGTCAGGCTGATGCCGTCCATGCGGGGCATGTTCTGGTCGGTCAGGACCAGGTCAAAACTGCGACCGCCGGCCTTCTCCCATGCGTCCTGCCCGTCAACCGCTTCGACGACGTTGTAGCCAGCGCTCTTGAGTGTGAATGAAACCATTTGACGCATGGACGCAGAATCGTCGACGGCAAGAATCGAGTGCATGTCGCTCTCCGGTGCTTGAATGAACAGTGCTTTGTCAGCAATTGAAAGATGTTATGACCAGTCCGAGTCTGGCACGATTTCATCGGGCGAAATTTCAGAACAATTCCACCGATCCCGCGTCCATTTCGTCCTGGGTCACCGGGTTGGGCTTGAGGGGAGTGTCTTCGACCACGGCCGCCCCATCTGGATCGTCTGATCCCAGTGCATCGCGGGCGATCTGGTCGGCGCAACTGCGCAGACGCTGGTTCGTGTGGGCAATCAACTGGGTGGCCATGTCCTGAAACTGCAATGCCGTCACCGCCTTGAACAGCTTGTGGCGAACTTCCTGCAATTCCGGGGTGATCTCATGCCCTTGGTCAATGACCTCGGCCAGTTGCCCGGCAGAACTGTGGAAGCCGTCGATGAGGGCCAGACAGGCGTCGTCGAGCAGGCGCTGCAGGCGCTCCAGGTCGGTGGAGGCCACCATCAGGTGATCCTGCAGCTCGGCCGCGAACAGCAGGGGCATCACTGCAGGCTGGTTGGCGACGGAATCGTCGAAGCTCATCGTGGCTCCACGGAAGCAGGTTGAGGACACTTGCACACAAGACAAACGGGTCAATATATGGCTTGTCGGTGTATTGTGCCGACGCTTGAGACCCGAACAGGCTCCATCATGAGCCGGTTGTTAGAATTTTTCAGTTACAACGTCACCGAAGCCCACCTCGACGCGGTAAAACTTGGCGTAAATAAGGATAGAAGGTTGCCCGTGTCCGATCACTCGCCCGCCACCCAGGCCTCAACTGGCGATGTGCCCTCCATGCCGCCTTTGCGCCTGAAGGTGTTGCACATCGAAGACAACGAGGCCGATCACGCCCTCGTGGCCATCCACCTGCACCGTGGCGGCATCAACGCGGACATCCGTCGCATCGACACCGAGGCCGAACTCAGCGACGCCTTGTTCGAGGACTGGGACCTGATCCTGTGCGATTACAACCTGCCCGGCTACTCCGGGCTGGCGGCGCTGGACAAGGTCCGTGCGCTGGGCAAACTGGTGCCCTTCATCCTGGTGTCCGGCGAAATTGGTGAGGACATTGCCGTGCAGGCCATGCGCAACGGCGCCAACGACTACCTGCTCAAGAGCAACCTGGCCCGTCTGGCACCTGCAGCGATGCTGGCCATCGAGGCCAACCGCACCCGCATCGCCAAGCAGCGCGCGGATCTGGCCTTGAGCCGCTCGCGTCAGCAATTGCGCGAACTCGCTCAACACTTGCAGGCCAGCATCGAGCAGGAACGCGCCGCCATCGCCCGTGAGATCCACGACGATGTGGGCGGCGCGATGACCGCCGTCAAATTTGACCTGGCCTGGATCGCGCGGCACGCGCCCACCCCGGAAATCGCCGAACGCGCCCAACAAGCCCTGGAGTCCGTGGGCCACGCCCATGACGCCAGCCAGCGCATCATGCACAACCTGCGTCCGGCCATCCTGGAGCAGGGTCTGGTGCCGGCCCTGCAATGGATGGCAGACCGCTTTGCCAAGCGCACCGGCATTGAGACCACCTTCCGGGCCAGCCACGAAAAGCCCGATCTGGCCTCGGGGGTGCCGCTGGTCGCTTACCGCTTTGCCCAGGAGGCGCTGACCAACGTGTCCAAGCACGCGCAGGCCACCAAGGTCAGTGTGGACCTGACGCAGGCGGGCGGCGTGCTGTCTGTCGAGGTGACCGACAACGGCCGCGGTCTGAGCGAGGACGATCTGGCCAAGGCCCGCTCCTTCGGCATCCGGGGCCTGCACGAACGGGCCGAAACCGTGGGCGGCTGGGTGGACCTCAGCAGCAATGCGCAAGGCACCAGCCTGATCCTGTCCGTGCCCCTGTCCGGCCCTGAAAATGGCTTCATCGACGCCTTGCTGACTGGCTTGCCCGACGATACTGGCATCATGGACAACGACCACGACGACCCCACCTCCTGGGGCGACCTATGATCAAAGTCATTCTCTGCGACGACCATGCCCTGATCCGCCGCGGGATCCGCGACACCCTGTCCGACTCCGAAGACATCGAGGTCGTGGGCGAAGCGGCCGACTACGGTGAATTGCGCGCCCTGCTGCGCGACAAGTCCTGCGACGTGCTGGTGCTCGACATCAACCTGCCCGGCCGCAGCGGCCTGGACGTGCTGCACGTGCTCAAGGAAGAAGGCAGCACGCTGCGGGTGCTGGTGGTGTCCATGTACCCCGAAGACCAGTACGCGATGCGGGCCTTGAAGGCCGGTGCCTCGGGCTACCTGAACAAGGGCAGCGATGCGGCCCAGATCGTGGCGGCCGTGCGCACCGTGGCCCTGGGCAAGAAGTACGTCACGCCCGAGATGGCGCAGATGCTGGTGGACAACCTGACCACGCCTACGCAGGAAGATGCCCACCAGAAACTGTCGGACCGCGAATTGCAGACCCTGGTGATGATCGCCTCGGGCAAGCGGCTGTCGGACATCGCCGAGCAGTTGCTGCTCAGCCCCAAGACCGTGAGCGTCTACCGGGCGCGGGTGCTGGAAAAGCTGGGCTTGACCAACAACTCCGAGCTGACGGTGTACGCGATCCGCAACGGGCTGGTCTGATCTCCACCTGAGCCCCATCCCCCCGAGCCTCCCGGCCCGGAGCTGTGGCGTCACTCGATCGGGGTCAGTTTGGCCACGCTCAGCATCAGCCACTTGGTGCCGTGACGGCCGAAGTTGACCTGCACACGGGCATCGGCGCCATTGCCTTCCAGCGTGAGGATGACGCCTTCGCCGAACTTGTTGTGGAACACCGACTGACCGACCTTGAAGCCAGCCTCGGACTTGGCCTGCGCCATGGCCTTCGGGATCGGCGCGGTCAGGTCCTTGAAGGACTCCTCGCGCTTGCCGTAGCCACCTTGGGCCTGTCCGCCATAGCCCCCTCGGCTGCCGCCCGCTGCGCCTGAGGCGCCACCACCGCGCCAGGGCTGTGCGCCCGCGCCCACCACCGAACCCATGCCCTTGCCGCTGGACCAGGCATCCTGGTACGAGGCGGCAAAGCCCGAACCAAAACCCTGGTTGCGCGGCGTGAGCCACTTCAGCGCCGCTTCAGGCAACTCATCCACAAAACGGCTCTTGATGTTGTAGCGGGTCTGGCCGTGCAACATGCGCGTCTGGCAGAAGCTGATGTGCAAACGCCGGCGCGCACGGGTGATGGCCACGTACATCAGGCGGCGCTCTTCCTCCAAGCCCTCGGTCGATGTGGCCGAGTTTTCGTGCGGAAACAGCCCCTCTTCCAGCCCGGTCAGAAACACGTTGTTGAACTCCAGGCCCTTGGAGGCGTGGATGGTCATCAGCTGCACCGCATCCTGCCCCGCCTGCGCCTGGTTGTCGCCCGCTTCCAGCGACGCATGGGTGAGGAACGCCAGCAGGGGCGAGATGATTTCGCCCGTTTCGGCATCGGGCAGCATGTCCACCGAGGCCACGGCGGCGGGCAAACCCACGGCGATGGTGCCTGCGGGTTCGTCCACCGGCAGCGCCACGGCGTCCTTGCCAAACCCCTCCTGGGTCACGAAGGCCTCGGCGGCGTTGACCAGTTCGTCCAGGTTCTCCAGGCGATCCTGGCCTTCCTTTTCGTTGCGATAAAACTCGCGCAGCCCTGAGGTCTCCAGCACATGTTCGATGATCTGGCGCAGCGTCAGGCCGCGCGTGGCCTCACGCATGGCGTCCACCAGGGCCACAAAGCCCTGCAGGTTGGCGCCCGTCTTGCCGGGAATGGCGGTCACGCTTTGCGTCAGGCTGCGCCCGCTGGTGCGCGCCGCGTCCTGCACCAGCTCCACGCTGCGCGCGCCAATGCCGCGGGTCGGGAAGTTCACCACCCGCAGGAAACTGGTGTCGTCGTTGGGGTTCTCGATCAGGCGCAGGTAGGCCAGCGCGTGCTTGACCTCGGCCCGCTCGAAAAAGCGCAGCCCGCCGTACACCTTGTAGGGCACGCCGGCATTGAACAGCGCCGATTCAATCACCCGCGACTGCGCATTGCTGCGGTACAGCACCGCCACCTCGTGCAATGGCTGGCCTTCGCGCTTGAACTGGCGGGCCTCGTCCACCACCCACTGCGCCTCGGC
>JAGNPA010000269.1 GCA_017989885.1 Aquabacterium sp. | reverse complement strand
AGCCTGCAGGGCATGGATTTCCTTGGGGCGGGTGGCCCAGCCCAGGCGCTTCATGCCCTCGGCGATGGCGCCGCTGGAGACCATGATGACCTCACGACCATCTTGTGCCAGCGCGGCCATCTGACGGCACCAGGTGCCGATGGCCTCGGCGTCCACGCCCTTGCCCTCGTTGGTGACCAGACTGGAGCCCACCTTGACGACAATGCGGCGGGCGTTCTTCAACACATCGTTCATGGGCGCAGGCTCGGTCAGGGCAAACGGGGATCAGGACTCAGCGGGCGGCTTTCTTGGCCACGGCTTTCTTGGCGGCCACCTTCTTGGCGGCCACGGGCTTGACGGCGACCTTCTTGGCGGGGGCCTTCGTGGCCGGCGCCTTGGGAGCCGCTGCCTTCTTGACCGCTGAGGTCTTCACCGCCACCGGGGTGGCCGCGGCCTTTTTCGCAGGGGCTTTCTTGACCACGGCCGTCTTCACGGCGGCCTTCTTGGCGGGCGCCGCTTTAGGCGCAGCGGCTTTTTTCACTGCCACGGGCTTGACCGCCACCGCTTTCTTCGCCGCCACCGGCTTGCCCGCTGCCTTCTTCACCGCAGGCTTGGCGGCAGTTTTCACGGCCACCTTGCTCACGGCTTGTTTGGCCGCTACTTTCTTGGACGCCGGTTTGGCCGGCGCGGTCTTGGGCGTGGCAGCCGTCTTCACGGCGGCTTTCTTGGTGGCAACCTTCTTGGCCGGCGCTTTTTGGGCGACGGCTTTCTTGGCTGGTGCTTTCTTGGCCGCGGTCTTGCGGACTGCGGCCTGCTTGGGCTTGACCAGGGACGTCAGGTCGTCGTCGTACTGCAAGCCAGCGCGGGCCATCAGGTCCGCCGCCATGGGCAGGCTGGCCTCCACATCGAAGCGGATGTCCGCCTCTTCGTGGTGTTCCTGCATGCTGGCCACGTGCTTGTAGATGGTCTGGACCAGCTGCTCACAACCCTGGCGGGTCAGCGCAGAGATCTGGAAAACAGGGCCCTTCCAGCCGTAACGGCGCACGAACTCGAGGACGCGGGTGACGCGTTCGGCCTCGGGGACCATGTCGAGCTTGTTGAGCACCAACCAGCGGGGCTTGTTGTAGAGCTCTTCGTCGTAGATCTTGAGTTCGTTGACGATGGCGCGGGCCTGCTTGACCGGATCGGTGTCGTCGAACGGGGCCAGATCCACCACGTGCAGCAGCACGCGGGTGCGTTGCAGGTGACGCAGGAACAGGTGACCCAGGCCGGCGCCTTCCGAGGCGCCTTCGATCAGGCCGGGAATGTCGGCGACCACGAAGCTCTTTTCCGGGCCCACGCGCACCACACCCAGGTTGGGGTGCAGGGTCGTGAAGGGGTAGTCGGCGATCTTGGGGCGGGCGTTCGAGATGGCCGCGATCAGGGTGGACTTGCCCGCGTTGGGCATGCCCAGCAGGCCGACGTCGGCCAGCACGCGCAATTCGAGCTTGAGCTTGTAGGCCTCGCCGGGCCAGCCGACGGTCTTCTTGCGCGGCGCGCGGTTGGTCGAGGTCTTGTAGTGCAGGTTGCCGAAGCCGCCATCGCCACCCTTGGCCAGCAGGCGCTTTTCGCCGTGCTCGAGCAGCTCCATCATCACTTCGCCGGTTTCGAAGTCGCGGATGATGGTGCCCACCGGCATGCGCAGGACGATGTCGTCGCCGGCCGCGCCGAACTGGTCGGAGCCACGGCCTTGCTCGCCGTTGCGCGCCTCGTGGTGGCGGGCATAGCGGTAGTCGATCAGGGTGTTGATGTTGCGGTCAGCGACCACGTACACATGCCCGCCTCGTCCGCCGTCGCCGCCGTTGGGGCCGCCGAAGGGGATGAACTTTTCGCGACGGAAGCTGATGCATCCGCTGCCACCGTTGCCGGCGGTCACATCAATGGTGGCTTCATCGACGAATTTCATGAGACGGGTGTCCTAGTGAGTCCTGAGCAGAGATTATCCCTGCCCCAGGCAAAAAATCTGGACGGGCGACAAACACAAAAGCCCCGGCACGCCGGGGCTTTGGTTCAGCAGGCCCGTGGGCTGCCAAAGACCGATCAGATCGCGGTGACGACCACGGTCTTGCGGTTCAACGCGCCCTTGACGGTGAAGGACACGGTGCCATCGACCAGCGCGAACAGGGTGTGGTCGCGGCCGGTGCCGACGTTGGTACCAGCGTGGAAGCGGGTGCCGCGTTGACGGACGATGATGGAACCTGCGGAGATCACTTGACCGCCGAAGGCCTTCACGCCCAGCATCTTAGGTTGCGAGTCGCGGCCGTTCCGCGTGGAACCGCCGCCTTTTTTCTGTGCCATGGATCTGCTCCTTGGTGACTGAGGTTAGACGAAGAAGGCGCGAGATCAGGCGTTCACAGCGCTGATTTGCAGCTCTGTGTAGTTCTGACGGTGGCCTTGGCGCTTTTGGTAGTGCTTACGACGGCGCATCTTGAAGATGCGGATCTTGTCGTGACGACCTTGCGACAAAACAGTTGCAACGACGGTTGCGCCAGCCACCAAAGGCGTGCCCACCTTGAGTTCTGCGCCGGAGCCGACTGCCAGAACCTGGTCGATCACGATCTCTTGGCCAACGTCCGCAGCAATCTGTTCTACTTTAATTTTTTCGCCAGCAGCAACTTTGTATTGCTTGCCACCGGTTTTTATGACCGCGTACATGTTGAGACCTTTCTAAAAGAACTTGTTCTCCACCTTTTACAAGGCGAAGCTCTCTACTTTAGCACGCTGTCAATACGAAGTAAAGTGGTGAGCCCTTCATGCCGCGCTCCCCTGCCGCTCGGCGCCCTCGCCCCATCCGAAGAAGGTGCGGACCTCCTCGCGCTGGGCCAAGGCATCGGTGAAGCCCAGGTGGATCAGCTCGCGGGTGAAGGAAGACTCGAACAGCAGGTAGCTGGCCAGGGCGGCGCCACGGGCGCTCTTGCCTTCTCCGTAGACGCCCACGGCCCGCAGCATGGCGCGCACCGCCGGCGGCAAGGCCCACAGGTGGCGTGCGGCGATGTCGTCGATGCGCTGACTGGGCGCGATCACCAGCACGTCGATGGGACGCAGGCTGGTGCGCTCGCGCTGCTCGGGCGTCATCAGGCTGAGCGTGTGGTTGATGCGTTGCAGACGCTCGATGTCGACCGTGAGCGAGTCCAGGAAGATGCTGGACATGGCGTGGCCGGCGATCTGGGCCAGATTGGGGTACTCGACCACTTTCTCGCGCAGGTCGGGCGGCTCGTACAGGCGGCCGACACCGATCACCAGGATGCGGTCGGCCCCCAGGTGGATGGCGGGCGAGATGGGCGCGGCCTGACGCATGGAGCCGTCGCCGCAGTAGTGATCGCGTCCCTGCACCGACAGCTTGACGGCCGGAAAGACAAAGGGAATGGCCGAAGACGCCAGCAGGTGGTCGAGGTCGAGCGGATCGCGCACGCTCAGGCGCTGGGAGCGCGCCCACGGGGCGATGTGCTGGGCGCTGTCGTAGAAGGTGACGTGCTCGCCGGTGGTGTAGCTGGAGGCGGTCACCGCCACCGCATCGAGATGCCCCTCGGCCATCAGCTGGGGCAGGCGATCGACCTGGAAGATCTGGGGCAACAGCTCGCGCAAAGGGCTGTTGTCGAGCAGGGAACGGGGGCGCAGGCGGCGCCAGCGCGCCAACGCCCAGCCCAGAGAAAACAGGGTGAGCCACTGCGCGCCGCTGCGGATGACGCCCA
>JAGNPA010000268.1 GCA_017989885.1 Aquabacterium sp. | reverse complement strand
ACGGCCAAGGGGCGTGAAGAATCACCACGGCGCAGCAAGGCCACACTGCGGTCAAAAGAAGTCACCTGATCCGACACCTCGGTCACCCACTGCGTCGGCGCATCCACCGGCTTTTGCTGCAAGCTCAAGGCCAGCTGGTAGCTGCGCATCCGCATGCGCCCGGCCTCGTTGACGGCGGCCGCGCCCCCCTCAAGCTGCCAGGTCACCCACAGGGTCAGGCCGATGGAGGCCAGCGCCAGCACCAGGAACACGCCCCCGATCAGCATCAGCTTGGTGGCCAGCGCCATGCCGTCCAGGCGCGAACGCAAACGCCGATGCAGGCTCTCTGGCGATGCATCGGCGGCGGTATCGTCTTTCAGGTAAATGGGCAAAAACAGGCTCCGTCAGGGCGCAGGCCCGGGATACAACTCAGGATGATGGGGCCGCCACATGCTCACCCCCCGGTCTGTGACATGAAACGCACAATCTGCTGTGGGCGCTCATTGAACTCGTGTCGCTCCGGCTTGACGAGGATGCCACCATGGATGGCGGCCACCAGCTCGGCATCGCTGGCGCCCTCGCGCATCATGCGCCCCAGCGGCACCTGGTCGTTCTGACCCAGGCAAAGGTAGAGCGTGCCATCCACGCCCAGGCGCACGCGGTTGCAGGCTTCACAAAAATGCTGCGACATGGGGGTGATGACCCCCAGGCTCATCTGGCGGTCGGGGGTGCACCAGTAGCGCGCCGGCCCGGCCCCCTGCCCCATGATCTCCGGCACCAGACCATGCTGCGCGGCCAACTGCTCACCCAGCTTGCTGAGGTCCACACCCTGAGTGGCGCGGCCGGTGTCGCCCACGGGCATGGGCTCGATCAGGCGCAGCACAAAACCCTGCTCAATGGCAAAGGTCACCATGCGCTGCACCTCGTCGAGGTTGACGTCGGCCTGCACCACCATGTTGAGCTTGATCGGCTTGAAACCAACCTCGCGAGCAGCACGCAGGCCGTCCAGGACATCGCTCAGGCAGTCACGCCCGGTGATGCGGGCAAAACAATCGGCGTCGAGCGAGTCAAGGCTGATGTTGAGGCGACTGACCCCGGCCTCGCGCAAGCCTGCCGCGTGGCGGGCGAGCTGGGTGCCGTTGCTCGACACCGACAGGTCGCGCAAACCGGGCAAGGCCGCAATCTGGCGGGCCAGGTCGGTGACACCGCGGCGCAACAGCGGCTCACCGCCTGTCAGCCGCACCTTGCTCACGCCCAGGCCCACGAACAGGCCCACCAGGCGGGACATTTCCTCGTGGCGCAACCAATGCGCCGGCTCCTCAAAGCCTTTGAAGCCCTTGGGCAGGCAGTAGGTGCAACGCAGGTCACACCGGTCGGTGACCGATACCCGCAAGTAGTCGATGCGGCGCTGGAATGAATCAATCAGACGGGTCATGGTGTGGGGGCTCGGTGGTCGCCCAGATGGACGGACGGTAGCTTGACAATCACTCTAGAGACTCCACACCATTTTGCCTATCGACCGGAAGGACTAGTCCATTGTGGGCTTTGACCATGAGCCCGGACGTGCTATGAATGCGGCATGCGCCCACTGCTCCAACCCGTGGCCCCCAGCATCGACGACCCGATCGAGTTGCTGCAGGCCTGTCATGACAAGGTTCGCCGCTTCGCCGGCCTGACGCTGCGCCTGCGCGCGCATGTTGCCGAGCGCGGGCCGGACGCCCAGGCCCAGGAAGCCGCGCGGTCCATTCTGCGGTACTTCGACATGGCCGCGCCCTTGCACCACGATGACGAAGACCGTGACCTGTTCCCGGCGCTGCGCAGCTTGGCGCAGCCCGAACTCACAAACTGCATTGATGAGCTGCAAGCCCAGCACGAGAGTCTTGGGCACCTGTGGCACGCCTTGCGCCCCTGGTTGAGCGCCACGGCCGAGGGCCAGGCCTGCCCGCCGCCCGCCGAAGTCGACGAGTTTGCCGTGGCCTACCCCGCCCATGCCGCACGCGAAGAGGCCGAGATCTACCCCGCCGCCGCCCAGTTGAGCGCCGCGCAGTTGCGCCAGATCAGCGACGCGATGGTCCGGCGACGCACGCCTGACTGAGGCCAGGTGCCAGGTGAGTGGATGACGCTGCGCGTTTACCGCATACAGAATCATCTCTATCAGAAAGTATGATGTGCACCATCCCCTGTATGGGCGTTTTTGCGCATTGTGTTCATGTCCTCTCCCGCACCCAAATCCCTCATCCTCAACCTGATGCGTGCCGCCGAAGGGCGCCCCGTGACCGCCGCCGATGCCGTGACGTCGGCAGCGCTGTTCGGCATCCGTGAAAACAGCGTGCGCGTGACCCTGGTGCGCCTGGCCGCTGCGGGGATGATCGAGTCGGCAGGGCGTGGCACCTACAAGCTGGGCCCCCAGGCCGCAGAGCTGGCACAGGATCTCTCAGGCTGGCGCCACCGGGAAGAGCGCGTCACCGACTGGTCGGGCGCCTGGATCATGGTCAGCACCGGCGCGCTGGGCCGCAGTGACCGTGTGGCCCTGCGCCGCCGTGATCGCGCCCTGGCCCTGCTGGGCTTCAAGGCCCTTGACAGTGGTTTGTACGTGCGGCCTGACAACATCAAGGGTCACACCGCCACCGTGCGGGAGCGCCTGCACCGCCTGGGCCTGGAGCGCGCGGCCCCGGTGTTCAACGCCACCGACCTGGATGCGGAGCTGGACGCCCGGGCGCGCACGCTGTGGCAGGGTCAGGCCCTGACTCAGGGCTACGTCCAGACCCGCCAGAAGCTGGAGCAGTGGCTGAGCCGCTGGCACGAGTTGGAGCTCGACGTGGCGGCACGCGAGTGCTATTTGCTGGGCAATGAGGCCATCCGTCAGCTGATTTTCGATCCGCTGCTGCCCGACCCCCTGGTCGACATGCAGGCGCGCCGCGACTTCACCCAATGCGTGCTGGCTTTTGACCAGACCGGCCACGAGATCTGGCGCAAGCTGCTGCCCTCGATGAGCCTGTGACGTTCAGCTCGACATGATGACCGGGCCACCCTTGGCCAGGGCGCGCTGGTACGCGGGACGCGCCTCCATCTTGCGCACATAGGCGGCGATGGCTGGGCAGCGTGCCGCCTGGTCGCCCCGGGCCATCAAGGCCGACACCGCAAAGCTCATCTGGACATCGGCCACCGTGAGGCGCTCGCCGGCAAACCAGGCGTTCCGGGACAGGTGAGATTCGATGAAGGCCGTGGCGCCGGCCACATTGGGGTCGATCAGACGCTGCTGTACCTGCTTGCACAGCGCGCGCGCAATGGGTCGCACGAAAAACGGCATCGGCTGTTTGGGAATGGTCATGAACACCAGCTTCATCACCAGCCAGTTCATCAGCGAGCCCTCGGCAAAGTGCATCCAGTAGCGGCATTGCATGTGCTCAGGCGTGCCGGGCTGCGTAAGCGCGGGCGCATCGGCCTGGGCCGCTGGCTGAGCGTAGCGCTCCATCAGGTATTCCAGGATCGCCCCCGATTCGGCAACGACCAGATCGCCATCGGTGATGACAGGCGACTTGCCCATCGGGTGAATCTGCTTGAGGGCGGCTGGCGCCAGGCGGGTTTTGGGGTCGCGGGGGTAGACCTTGAGCTCATAGGGCAGGCCCAGTTCTTCCAGCAGCCACAGCACCCGCTGTGAGCGCGACATTTCGAGGTTGTGTACGGTGATCCTGACCCGCAGCATAACCAGAGCGGCTTCATACCGAATGA
>JAGNPA010000267.1 GCA_017989885.1 Aquabacterium sp. | reverse complement strand
CCGTCAGACGCGACAGCCACGTTTTCATTGAGGTACGCATGAAGTTTCTCCTTTGAGACTTCAACGCACCGCCCTCACGCGCCGCAGACAAACCGTGTGTAAAGCGATGTAAGGGCTTGTGTCCGCATCCCAGCACCTCGGGGCACCAGGAGGCTCGACGGCCATTCAATGATGGTGGTGATGCCCGTCACTGCGGGCGATCTCCAGCAGGCGCGCCAACTCGTCAGGGTGCTGACGCACATTGCGTCGGTGCCACAGGCCGATCAGCAACATGGTGCTGGCCACAAACAGGCCAAAGGCCGTGATCGCCCCGTAGGCCGACAGCCCTGAGCTGGTGAGCCCGGTGTACATCAGGCCCAGCACCAGGATGCAGGCCTGCTCGTTGAAGTTCTGCACCGCAATCGAGCGCCCGGCGCCCATCAGGTTATGGCCCCGATGTTGCAACAACGCGTTCATGGGCACGACCAGGAAGCCCCCCAGTCCACCCAGGAGGATCATGAACGGCACGGTGACGGTGATGTCACGCAGGAAGTTCATGCCCAGCACCAGCAGGCCCATCGCCACCCCCAGCGGGATCACCAGCGTGGCCCGGTCCAGGCGCATCTTGACGGAGGCCCACACCGCCCCCACGGCCGTGCCGATGGCCACCACGCCCACCAGGGCCGAAGCCTTGGTGGTGTCGTAGTTCAAGGCCACCGCCGCCCAGGCCAGCACGATGTAGCGCAGATTGCCCGACACGCCCCAGAACAGCGTGGTGGTCGCCAGCGAGATCTGACCCAGTTTGTCACGCCACAAACGGGAGTTGCACGACACGAAATCCCGCATCAGAAACAACGGGTTGACCGCATAAGGCTGCAAGGGCGTGTCGGTGCGCGGGATGCGCAGGTTGAACAGCGAGGCGATAACGTAGAGGATGATCAGCGTCGAAATCGCCGCCTCGGCCGGCGTGCTGATGCCCGTGTCAACCCACGGCAGATCAAGCGACAGCAACCAGGGCGCGATGGTGTGCCCCATCAACTGCCCACCCAGCACCACGCCCAGGATGATGGAGGAGATCGTCAGGCCCTCGATCCAGCCATTGGCCTTGACGAGCTGAGAGGGGGGCAGGAGTTCGGTGAGGATGCCGTACTTGGCCGGCGAGTACGCCGCCGCGCCCAGGCCAACCACCGCGTAAGCCATCAGCGGGTGCGAGCCGAACAGCATCATCAGGCACCCCACCACCTTGATGGCGTTGGAGATGAACATGACCTTGCCCTTGGGCCACGCGTCGGCAAAAGCCCCGACAAAAGGCGCCAAGATCACGTAAAAGAGCGCAAACATTGGCACCAGGGCCGCTCGCTGCCATTCTGGCGAGCCGTCGGTTCTGAGCAGTTCAACCGCCGCGACGAAGAGCGCGTTGTCGGCCAGCGAGCTGAAGAACTGCGCCGCCATGATGGTGAAAAAGCCTTTTTTCATGCGCGAGCGTCGTGAGAGATCGTTTCCGTGAGATTCATGCCAGACCGGCGAACATGTCCTGGCACCACGAAGCCCCGGTCACATCAACGGCCGCCGGTTATAGCACGGCCCCCCATTCTGCCTCCGTGAGCCCGACAAGCTGACGCATGAACAGAGGGGACGCCTGCGGCGTTGAGATCCGAGTGGCAAAATCACGACCATGCCGCGCCCGCTCCAAGCCCTGATCCATCTCGACGCCCTTCACCACAACTTGCAGCGAGCCCGCGAATGCGCCCCCGATGCCCGCGTCTGGGCGGTCGTCAAGGCACACGCCTACGGGCATGGCCTGCAGCGCGTCTACGAAGGGCTGCGCGGCGCCGATGGCTTTGCCTTGCTCGACATTGCCGAAGCGCAGCGCCTGCGCGAGCTCGACTGGCGAGGCCCCATCCTGCTGATCGAAGGCGTGTTCGATGCCCGCGACCTGGAGTGGTGTTCGCGCCTGGGCCTGTGGCATGTGGTGCACTGCGACGAGCAGATCAACTGGCTGGCCCAGCACAAGACCGAATGGCCGCACCGTGTGTTCCTGAAAATGAACACCGGCATGAACCGCCTGGGCTTCACGCCGCAGGCCTTTCGCAATGCCTGGCTGCGCCTGAGCGCCCTGCCCCAGGTCGATGAGGTCTCGTTCATCACGCACTTTTCCGATGCCGACAGCCCCAAGGGCATCGCGGCGCAGGCCGAGGTCTTCCTCACGCACACGGCCGACCTCAGCGGCGAGCGCAGCCTGTGCAACAGCGCGGCCACGCTGCGCCACGCCCACGATCCAGCCATTCGCGGCGACTGGATCCGCCCCGGCGTGATGCTCTACGGCGCCTCGCCCGACTACCCGGAGCACGACGCCACCCATTGGGGCTTGCAACCGGCCATGACGCTGCACAGCAAGCTCATCGGGCTGCAGTACCTGCAGGCGGGCGACACGGTGGGCTACGGCAGCACCTTCACCGCCGACCGCGAGATGCGCATCGGCGTGGTGGCCTGTGGCTATGCCGACGGCTACCCGCGCCACGCCCCCACCGGCACCCCGGTGCTGGTCGATGGCGTGCGCGTGCCGCTGATCGGGCGCGTGTCGATGGACATGCTGGCCGTGGACCTGAGCCAGGTGCCCCAGGCCCAGATGGGCACCGAGGTCACGCTGTGGGGCCGCGGCCCGCACGGCAGCCTGCTGTCGATCGACGAGGTGGCCCAGCACTGCGGCACGATCGGCTACGAGTTGATGTGCGCCCTGTCGCCGCGCGTGCCCGTGGAAGTCCTCCAACCCCATCAGGGCTGAGCCCCGCGCACTCCGCACCTTTCTTGCTTCACCACTTTCGGCGCCGCCGCCCTGTGAGCGTGCGGGCCGAACCGGAACCCCTATGGACCTCGAACACCAACGCCACCAACTGCGCATGACCGTGCTCATGACGCCCGACATGGCCAACTTCTCCGGCAATGTGCACGGCGGCACCGTCCTCAAGCTGCTCGACCAGGTGGCCTATGCCTGTGCCAGCCGCTATGCGGGCTCGTATGTGGTCACGCTGTCGGTGGACCAGGTGACCTTCCGCCAGCCCATCCACGTGGGCGAGCTGGTGACCTTCCTGGCCTCGGTGAACTACACCGGCACCTCGTCGATGGAGATCGGCATCAAGGTGATCGCCGAGAACATCCGCACCCAGGTGGTGCGCCATGCCAACAGCTGCTTCTTCACGATGGTGGCCGTGGACGACCACGCCAAGCCGACGCCCGTGACACCGCTGACGCCCAGCACGCCAGAAGAGGAGCGTCGCTACAAGGCGGCCAAGCTGCGCCGCCAACTGCGCCATGAGCTGGAGCAGCGCTTCAAGGCCATCCAGTCGGGCGAAGCCCCAGCCAGCTGATCGACGCGTCCCTGACAATAGGGGCATGGCCAAAGAGAAAACCGTCTACACCTGCAGCGAGTGCGGGGGCATCAGCCCCAAGTGGCTGGGCAAGTGCCCGCACTGCAACGCCTGGAACACCCTCGAAGAGACCCGCGCCGAACCCGCCGCCGGCAAGAACCGCATGCAGGCGCTCACGCGCGGGCTGAACGCGGCGCAACCGGTCACCACGCTCTCGCACATCGAGGCGGCTGACGTGGCGCGCACGCCCACCGGGCTGGAAGAGCTGGACCGGGTGCTGGGCGGCGGCAGCGTCTCCGGCGGTGTGGTGCTGATCGGCGGCGACCCGGGGCTGGGCAAGTCCACCCTGCTGCTGCAGGCGCTGG